>NZ_DEVJ01000091.1:0-6380 GCF_002362875.1 Empedobacter sp. UBA3239
CTATTTCAGGACGGGACATAGTCAAAATACAAAAAAGCTTTCGAGGATTTCGAAAGCTTTTTTTATGAATTCATATTAATTGATACTTTTATAGATGTCTTTTTTAGATAAAATCAATAAAATAGATTATTAACTACGAATATTATAAAATTGTTAATATTTCTTAAAAAAAACATAACTTAGATTTGCTTAAATATGATATATGTTATATTTTTGAGATAATAATATTACTGATCAGTAATACAATTAACACTAATTATGATTTTAAGACCTCTATTAGAGGTCTTTTTTATTTTTTAAAACTTTTGAGAATCAGCACTTGGTCCATAACTCGAAGGTAAATCTATTCCAAGTAAGCGATAAAAAACTCCCAATTGAGCGCGGTGATGCGTAATTTGATTTAAAGCATGACGAATTGCTTCATATTTTGTGAAATCTGCAAAAACAGTTTCTCCTTCTGTAACTTGCCATCTTTTTGATAAATGATCTTCGTTCACATTTTCTAACGCCGCTTTTCCTAATTCATAATCATCATCCAATTTTTGTTGTAAATCTTCAATAGAGGTAAATTTTGTCGGTTTGTAATCTCCTGCAGCAAAATCTAATTTATCAGTTGTTAAAATTAAAGCAGGCCAAGCAAAAATTTCGACCACGTGATTTGCTAAAGTTGTAATGTCCATACTTTTTTCATGTGGTTTGTAATCCGCTTTGTCGCTCGGAAATAAAGCTATAAATTCTTTGGTGATTTTATATTCGCTTTGCAATTCGTTTTGTAATAACTCTATTAAATTCATAATGTTTTGATTTTATGAAAAGGTACAAAATTTTTGAATTGAACATAAAAAAACTGCTTTATGAAATTGTAAAGCAGTTGTTATATTTTTAAATATCATCGGTGTACAAATCGATAATTGGTCGTGGATCTTTTCGTTTGATTTGCATCAACCAATAAACAAAAATTCCTAAACCATTCCCGAAAATTATCGCAATAATCCATAACAATCTGTCGTCACTTTTTATCAAATTTGGATTCTTTAAAGCATGCACAATAAAGTAAACAAAAGAAATCACGCCAGTGAAAAAACTCATCAATACCAAAAAGATAAAAATGATAAGATTTCCTAATAAGGCACTCAATAGCGATTTAGAACTTCCTAAATGTCCTAGTTGCGCATCGAGCGTGTTAAACATCGAATAAAAAATTCCAAAATAACTTAACAAGCCAAGTATAAATAAAGTGATAGGAACAATTGCCAAAGTAGCTTGTAACTTTGGATTGTTCAAAAGAGAGGTTAAATCTCTGTCAATTAGTAGATTTTTCATCATTCGAAAAATAATCTTTTATTTTTTTTGCTTTAGATTTTCCTATACAATCGGTTAATTCTAACAAAGATGCGTTTTTTATTCGTTCGACCGATTTAAATTTTGTTAATAATTCTTTAATTGTTTGCGGACCGACACCTTCTATTTCTTCTAAAACCGAATTATAAGCGTTTTTACTTCGTCGATTTCGGTGACGCGTAATTCCAAATCGATGCGATTCATCTCGCACATGTTGAAGCACTTTCAAGGTTTCAGAATTTTTGTCCAAATATAACGGATAAGGATCATCTGGATAATAAATTTCTTCCAAACGCTTTGCAATTCCAATCACGGAAACTTTTCCGCGTAACCCTAAACGATCAATCGATTTTAGAGCAGAACTTAATTGCCCTTTTCCACCATCAATCAAAATTAATTGAGGCAAAGATTCTCCTTCAGCCAAAACTCTTGAATATCGTCTTTCAATCACTTCTTCCATTGTTGCAAAATCATTAGGTCCTTCAACCGTTTTGACATTGAAAATGCGATAATCTTTCTTACTTGGTTTTCCATTTTTGAACACTACACAAGCCGAAACTGGATTCGTTCCTTGAATGTTAGAGTTATCAAAACCTTCGATATGTCGAGGTTCTACAGGCAAACGCAAATCAACTTTCATCTGATTCATGATACGATTTGTATGACGATCAGGATCGACGATTTTAGTTTGTTTGAGCTGTTCTAAACGATAAATCCGTGTGTTTTTTAACGATAAATCGACAATATGTTTTTTATCGCCAATTTTTGGAACTGTAATTTTTCTGAACGGAATTTCTAAACTCAATTCGAACGGGACATAAATTTCTTTCGAAGTTAAATTAAATCGATCTGAAAAATCAATAATTGCACGTTCCAATAAATCTTCGTCTGTTTCATCCAATTTCTTTTTCCATTCTTCTGTATGCGACTGTATAATTGCACCGTGATAAATTTTCATGAAATTGACATAGGCATATTCTTCGTCCGACGTAATCGAAAAAACATCAACATTGGTAATCGTAGGCGAAACAATTGTAGAACGAGATTGATAATTCTGCAACGCTTCAATTTTTTCTTTAATCATTTGCGCTTTTTCAAACTTCAAATCCGATGCATATTTTGTCATTTGATTGACCAAATATTGTTTTGCTTCATTAAATTCTCCTTTGATAATATTACGAATTGCCGAAATTTGCTCGTTGTATTCTTCTTCGGTTTGATAAGCTTCACAAGGTCCAAGACAATTACCAATATGATATTCCAAACAAACTTTAAATTTGTGATTTTCAATATTTTTCTCGCTCAAATCATACGAACATGTTCTTAGTTGATACAATTC
Organism: Empedobacter sp. UBA3239; assembly: GCF_002362875.1. NCBI lineage: Bacteria > Pseudomonadati > Bacteroidota > Flavobacteriia > Flavobacteriales > Weeksellaceae > Empedobacter > Empedobacter sp. UBA3239. The sequence goes on from NZ_DEVJ01000091.1 coordinate 2,681, forward strand.
TTTGATCAAACCTAACAAAACTTTCATCGCTTTTCCGTTAGAATATGGTCCAAAATATTCCGAACCATCTTTGATTACATTGCGAGTCGAAAAAATTCGTGGAAATCGTTCATTTTTGATGCAAATCCAAGGATAGGTTTTGTCATCTCTTAACAGGATATTATATCGTGGTTGATGCTCTTTAATCAAATTATTTTCCAACAACAACGCGTCATATTCAGAATTTACGTTGATTGTTTCGATGTTATCAATATTACTCACCAAAACACGCAAACGTTTCGAATCGTGTTGTTTATTGAAATACGAATTCACGCGACGTTTCAAGTTTTTCGCTTTACCAATGTATAACAAATCTCCTCTTTTGTTATAATACTGATAAACACCAGGCGTTTCAGGTAAACTCGCTAATTTTAACTTTACATTTTCATTCATCAAAATACCTCTACAACATTTATTTTTTGCTGCTCATCATCAATATAAATCAAGATTTTGGTTTGAATATTATAACCTAAATTTCTAAAAAAATCGGCATATCTATTCACTTGAAAATGATGATCTAAATCGGGTTGACCAGTTTTATAATCGATAATCGAACAATTATTTTCTGCATCAATTACTACACGATCTGCTCTGAAAATTTGTCCATTTTCATCAATAAAATCGCGTTCATTCAAAACCGTTAAACCTTCAGCAAAATATGGAACTAATTTAGCATCTTGTAATAAATTTTGCAAGGTTTTTTGCAGATGTTCTACATTTTCGACTGAAATTGTACCACGCTGTTTTTCACTTTCGATGATTTTTGGTAAATCATTTTGTGTAACAATTTGCGATAAAATGTTATGAACTGTATTTCCAAATTCGGTGAATTTTAACTTTTCTTGCGCTTTTTCTGAATTGGTGTTAATCACTAAACGCGTATTCCAATCCGAAGAATAAATTTTTAACTCAGCCGAAGAGTTTTCTATGATTTTAGGAGTTGAAATTCGTTCTGGAGAACCTTTCAAAATAACTTCATCCTCAGAAAAACCTTTACTGAATACAAATTCGTGTAAATAATTTGCAATATTTTTAGATTTCGAAGATTCTTTCGGTTTTAGCGCAATCATATACAATTGCTCTTTTGCACGCGTTGTTGCAACATAAAGCGTATTAATTTCATCCAATTGAACCAAATTCTCTTCTTCGTCAATCTTCGATTTTATCGCTTCATTTTTGATTGATTTTAATTCATTATTAATTCCAACATAAAATGTTTCGAAGGGATTTTCTTCATCTTTTTGTAATGGAATCCAAATTTTAGAATTCTTACTTTGCCAATCCAAAAATGGTAAAATTACAACTGGAAATTCCAATCCTTTTGATTTATGAATCGTCATAATCTGGATTGCATCGACACCTTTTGGTGTTTTGATACTCGCTTTATCTTTGATCGTTGACCAAAACTCAAGAAATGAATTAAGATCAGATTCGTTTTTTGATGAATATTCTAAAATAACATCCAAAAAGCTCAAAATATAAGCTGGTGAACGCTCTTGTAAATGTAAAGTTCGAATCGCTTTTTCGGTGAAATCGTATAATGAAAGGTTTTGATCTTGAATAAAATCTAAATCAATTCCAACTGATTTGGTTAATTTTAAAAACTTAGGCAAATCACCTTTTAATGCTTTTTCAACTGTGATTGTTAAATCATTCGTTTTGAATAATTCTAATTCATAAGCCACCATCAAAAAACGAATTTTCGATTGCTCGTCTTGAGGATTTGATGTGATTTTGAACAAATATTCAATCAATTGAATTTCGAAAGAATTTTTTAACAACAAAGCTTCATTTGAAATTACAACCAAGTTATTTTCGGTCAAATATTTCGCTAACAAAATCCCTTGCGCATTACTACGAACCAAAATCGCAATATCTTTTAATGAAAAACCATTTGCTCGACAATCTTCAATTGTTTTAAGAACTAATTCTAAATTTTGTTCTTTAAATAAATCTTTCGAACGACCTTCTTGCTCAATGAAATTTATTTTGACAAAACCATCTTTTTGATGATTAGTTAATTGTTTATTTCCAATCTCGTACAAATATTGAAAACTCGGCAAATTGAGTTGTGGCGCGATAAACGAATACAATTCATTGTTAAATTGAATAATATTTTCGTGACTTCGCCAGTTTTTTTCTAATTCTTCAACTTTAATATTTTCTTCCTCTTTTCGATCGATTAAATCAATCATTTGTGCAGGATTTCCACCTCGCCAACGATAAATAGACTGTTTTGCATCGCCAACCAACATAATCGTGTCAGATTGCGCGCGTGCATTTTCCACCAACGGATTCAGATTATTCCATTGTAACGTCGATGTATCCTGAAATTCATCAATAAAATAATGATTGTAGCGCGAACCAATTCGTTCGTAAATAAAATTGGCTGGCTGTTGTTGCAGATTTTTACTGATAATGGTATTAAATTCGTTAATCAATAAAACATTTGAATCTTTTTTGATCGAATCCAATGATTTTTCAACTTCATTAATCAACGAAATTGAGGATATATTTTTTTGAATTGAGGTTAACAAAAGTAAGTGATCATTGATGTTCGCAGCTTTTTCGAACAAATCTTTCACTTGAGGAAAAATAGATTCTGCTATTACATCTTTCACTTTCGAAAGATAACCTTCTTCCAAAATATCTTTTGTATTCGCATCGGTTGGTAAAATCAAACCAAAACCATCAAAGTTTTTTAATTTCTGGAAAAAAGCAGCAATTCCTCGACTTTTTCCTGGTAATTCATTTACCGAAATTCCATTGTTTGCAAGCAATTCGAAAAACTCATTTCCGATTGTAATCAAACCATCTTTCAAAGTTTTTATATCATCAAAAATAACTTTTCGGTAACGAATAAATTCGTCTAACGAAATGTTTTTTAATTTTTCTAAATCTTGTAAATGTCTATCATTAGAAATGTCCGAAGTGTCTGAAGAAAGCGTTTTTCGAATATCCCACGATTTATTTGCGTCCATATTATCCAATGCAATTTTGATCATTGTTTGCGTTAGTTTTTCGTCTTCCCCAATTTTTGAATACAACAAATCAACAGATTCATTAATGATTTCATTCGTATTCATTTCGACATCAAAATTCATTGATAAACCCAAATCTTGTGCAAAAGATTTCATCAATCGAAGATTAAATTTATCAATCGTAGAAATCGAAAATTTGGAATAATTATGAAGAATCGCAATCAGAATATTGTATGCTTTTGTCTTAATGATTTCAGGCTTCAAATTCAGTTCTGAAGCTAATTCTAGAATATAGCCATCTTCTTTTGGATTAGGGTTTTTGGCAATTTCTTCTAAAGTTTCGATGATACGTTCCTTCATTTCGCCGGCCGCTTTATTGGTAAATGTAATGGCTAAAATATGCTCGAAATGATAATCGCTTTCATTCGTCAATAACAACGAAAGAAATTCCTTTACCAATGTGTAAGTTTTACCTGCTCCAGCGGAAGCATTGTAAATTTTGAAATCGCCTGCTTGTAACAAATTCTGAATTTTTAGGAAAGTTAAACAATCTTCTCAAAAATAGAAAATCAGAATGCCAAAACATGACGTACTAAAAAAGGAAACCTGAACGAGTTTCCCTTTTTTTTTGAATATGTTATAAATACTAACCGGTAGTGTATTTGTATTAGATTGTATAT
>NZ_DEVJ01000085.1:0-21127 GCF_002362875.1 Empedobacter sp. UBA3239
TTTGATAATGCACAACGGGTTTATTAAATATATTACCATTTGTTGCAAAAAAGTATTTGATAGAAAAATTAGACTAGATAACTACAATAATAATCAAATCCTCCAATTGATTTTATTAACCGGAGCGTTGTTTAAGTTCATTTTATGGATATGTAAAAGGTAATTTTGAAATTAAAATTTTGGATGATTGTACGTCGAAAAAGTAATTAGAAGTTATTAAATTATAATTTCTAGATGCTAAAATTATTACTTCAAGTAAATATCAAGATAAAATAAAAACTATTGAGGATAATATTTTAAAGAATAATAAAATTGAGGGTTTTACAATTCCAAGAGATTTGTGGTTTAATGAAGTTAAATCTTCGTCAGATTATGTTTTGGAAACGGAAGATGATGTGTGATAGTTTTCCGATTCAATCAATATCTATGAGGTTGTAAACGAAATGAAATCTTTTTCTATTCCGTTTTTAAAGTTTGTTTGGTTAGGAAATTATTCGGATGATAAAAATCTGATAATAGATAAATTATAAAATAACCTAAATCAAGCTCAACCTCAAAAATTATTCACCTCAAATAAATTTGTGATGGATTTGATTATGTATAGTAAATAGAAATTTTTTACAATTTTATATAAATTAGGTTTGGTTGAAAATAAAACTAAACTAAAAATATTGGTATTTGAACTCTATTTAAATGGGGCTGTACCAAAAAGAGTATTAGCTTTCGATTTGGGAAGATGCGAAAGGTAAAGTGTATGAGAAACAACACTTAGAAATGCAGCTGCATTGTATCTAAATAAAAATGCAATTTTTGCAAGAACCAATCAAGAAGTTTTTAAAACAACTTTAAAATTATCTGCAACAGGTTCATATCACGAGTTTAGAAATCATTTTGATGTAAATCGAATGAATTATATGTTGAATAAAGATTGGTTAAATAACAATTTTGATTCTATGCAAAATTATTCAAAAGATTTTTCTGATGATTATATCAAATCTTTTTTTGATAAAGAAAAACATCCTGATGCCCAATATGATGAATGGTTTAAATGGGCTGAAAAGTTTCGTCAACAATACAGAAATTTAGGAGCGGAAGTCGATAATTAAAAATACAATTCCACAAAAAAACCTCAATTATGTTGAGGTTTTTTTCTATAAAATTGTAATCTTATTCTTGAATTAAAAGTCGGAATCCTTCTCCGTGAATATTCACGATTTCTACTGCAGGATCTTTCTTTAAATACTTACGTAATTTTGCAATATATACGTCCATAGAACGCGATGTAAAGTAATTATCATCGTGCCAAATACGTGTTAAGGCAATCTCACGAGGCATTAAATCGTTTTTGTAAACTGCCAATAAACGTAACAATTCGTTTTCTTTTGGCGAAAGTTTTTGTGATTTACCATCGTAAATTAATTGTCTCAATTTTGCATTGAACGTAAACTTACCAATTTTGAAATCTTCTTGTTCAAATTTTTCTTCTTCGCCAGAATTACGTTGTAAAACAGCTTTTATTTTGTACAATAAAACTTCCGAATCAAATGGTTTTAAGACATAGTCGTCTGCTCCAATTTTGTAACCATTCAAAACATCCTCGCGCATGTTTTTCGCTGTTAAAAATATAATTGGTTGTTCACTTTTTAGTTCTTTGATCTCTTTTCCTAATGTAAAACCATCTTTTTTAGGCATCATTACATCAAGGATGCATAGATCATAATCACTTTCTTTAAATTTGGCAAGACCGTCCTCACCATCGATTGCGTGCGTTACGTCAAAATCGTTTATAACCAAATAATCCTTTAATACACTTCCGAAGCTTGGATCATCTTCTACTAAAAGTAATCGTTGTTTATCACTCATTGATCTATGATTTTAGAGGAATTTTAATGAAAAAAGTACTTCCTTTTCCTGCTGAACTTTCTGCCCAAACTTGTCCACCGTGAAGCTGAACGATTTTTTTGACATAAGCCAACCCAAGTCCATGACCTTTTACATTGTGTATATTTCCCGTTTCTTCTCTATAAAATTGTTCAAATATTTTTTTCAGAACGTTTTGTGGCATTCCCATTCCTTTATCAGAAATTTCAATTAAAAAATTGTTGTCTTTGTTGTATGTTTTTACTCTAATCTCCGGTGTGTTTGGAGAGTATTTTCGAGCATTATCCAATACATTAATAACGATATTCTCTAAATGGAACGGATCTCCTTTTACAAATGATTGTTCTGCGTTGTATTCTTCAAATATTGTACCATTTCTTTCTTCTACAATAAATCTTATCGGCTCAACACTTTTTTGTACAATCCCATTCAAATTTACTTCCTGAAAATTCATATCCATTTGATTGCGATCAAGCTTTGACATTCGTAAGACCATCTCAACATGAGCATTCATACGTTTGTTCTCTTGTTTGATCAAATCTGCATAATATTTCACCTTTTCAGGATCAGTAAATATTTTTTCGTTACGCAATGCATCAGACGCAATATTAATGGTTGCAATAGGCGTTTTGAATTCGTGCGTCATATTATTGATGAAATCAGTCTTAATTTCCGAACTCTTGCGTTGCAATTGCATGTAATAAATTGACAATGAGAAAACCGTAATAATAATCATGGTTAAGATAAATGTCAATGAAATAACTGGAACTGTTGGCGCAACAATGGCTAAATTTCGGTTAACAAAATTTGCTGCCAAATAATATTCGATATGATCCTTTCTGTCCAAAAATAGCGGAACCATAAATTCGATTTTATTGCGATCAAAATCTTTTGATTTGACATTTGTTTCTGTCGAATCTTTTTTCAAAACTGCCAAAATTGGCATTGCTTGATGAATTCCTCTGTTACGTAATTCGTTTTTCAAAATCGAATCTAACATTGCATAATTCACACGTTTGTCGATCGGCGTAGAGCCTGCATCCCAACGCGCAGCGCTTTCCAGCGTAAATGTTCCGTCTTGTAAAGCATGCTCAAAATTCAGATTCAGATTCGGAATTCCTCTAGCAGAAGAATCTTTGTCTATCTTGAAAACTCGCTCCTGCGAATAAATATTCGCTTTCGTCAAACTATCATTGTATTTTCCAGATGACGGCAACATCGATTTTTCGACCACATAACGCGTTACATAAGCATACGTTACACCAAGCGAATCTTTGATGACTTGATTGGTTACAACTTGCGGTTTATCTTTATTTGACTTTAAATCTGATTGTATATTATTGAATTTCTTATAATATCGCTCTAATTCGTTTTTATTTATTTTTTCAGTTGTATAATTCATCGCTTGGTACACGTTGTTGTTAAAACTGTCTGTACCATTCTGAATTGTTAAGTTTAGCCAATAGAATTGAATAATTATCAATCCAATAAGCGCAACACTCATGATAACGATTAAGATTTTATAAAATCCTTTTTTCATTTATTTTTTATTGAATGATTAAAAATAGTTTAATCTTTTCTAATTTCTATCTTTTTGTTAAAATTTGGACGATTAAATCATTTTTTTGATTTTGATAAACGTTTGTTCCACTTCATTTTTCAAGTGAGCTAAATCGCCATTATTATCAATAATAAAATCTGATTTAGCGATTCGTTCTTCGTCCGAAATCTGATTGTTTATTCTCGCAAGAATTTCTTCTCGTGATAAACCATCTCTTTCTATAGTTCGTGCAATTCGCGTTTCTATATCGACCACTACACTTATCACAACATCGCAATCTTTGTAACTACCACTTTCTATTAAAATGGCAGCTTCTTTCATTACAATGTCCGATTTTTGAGCTTTTTTCCAATCTTCAAAATCTTGGAAAACTGCTGGATGAACAATTGAATTTAATAGCTTCAATTTTTCATTATTCTGAAAAACTTGTTTTGATATAAATGGTTTATTCAAACCATTTTCATTGTACGCTTCTTCACCAAAAGCTGCAATAATTTTAACTTTTACTTCAGAGTTTTCATTCTGAATCGTTTTCGCTCTTGTGTCAGAATTATATACCGGAATACCTAATTCTTCGAAGAATTTTGCTGCTGTACTTTTGCCAGATCCTATTCCGCCAGTAATACCTGCTACAAAAGGTTGGTTGTTTTTCATGGTTTGAAGTTAAAAAAATGCCGAAGAATAATTCCTTCGGCAATCAGTTAAATATATGTTAACCTTAAACTTAGTTTTTTTCTTCTACTACTTTGTCTGATTTTTCAGCTTTGTCAGTCGTTTTTGAATAACGTGCAGCAGTTAATTCACGAGAAATTGCAGCCTTTTCAAATTTAATTTTTCCAGCTCCAGTTTCGATGATAACAGCGTCGTCATAAATTTCGTTGATTTTCCCGTGAATTCCAGAAGTTGTTACAACTTGATCACCACGTTTGATATCCGTTTGAAATTGTTTTTCTTGTTTCGCTTTCTTTTGTTGAGGACGAATCATGAAAAAGTACATAATTACGAACATTCCTCCGAACATCAAAAGCATAGACATTCCTCCGCCTTGTGCACCAGCTTGTAAAAAGATTGTTTGAATCATTTTTATATTTTATCGATTTAATACTTATTGTCCAAATGCTTGTTGCGCATTTTGATCATTTGCAGTAGCTCCAACAACGTTTGCAGAAATATCAAATTTCTCGTGACCGTTTACTGTGTTTGTTACTAAAGTTACTGTTTTTTGTTGTTTTCCGTTCATGTTTCCAGCTGTGTAAACAACTTTGATAGAATCTGTAGCTCCTACCGCAATTGGAGTAGAAGGGAATTCAGGAACGGTACAACCACAAGTTGCAGACGCATCGCGAATAACTAATGGAGATTTACCATCGTTTTTGAACTTGATATATGTTTCTACTTTATTGTTAGCTTTTACATCTCCAAAATCGTGATTTGCTTCTGCTAATGTTAAAACTGGAGCTGTAGCTGGATCTACAACATTTTCAGCTTGTTGAGCTGTTTCTTCTGCTGTAAAATTGTCGCTAGCTTTTTTCTCTCCACAAGAGCTGATTGCGAATGATAATGCAAATGCACCTAAAATAAATAATTTACTTTTCATTTTTATAATTATTTGTCTTAGTCAAAATTAAGAAAAAATAGTGATTATAATAAACCTCTACCGTATTTTGGTAAATTATTATTGTCTTTTAACTCTTTTAATGTTTTATCTAAGATTCCGTTAACAAAAACACGCGATTTTTCTGTCGAATAACTCTTCGCTAATTCCACATATTCGTTGATTGTAACTTTTGCAGGAATATTTGAGAAATATAAAAATTCTGTCAAAGCCATTTCTAAAATAATCAAATCGATTGTCGCAATACGATCTAATTCCCAGTTTTGAGCTTTTTCGTCAATGATTTTTCTTGTTTCTACTTGGTGACGAATAGTTTTACGGAATAATTCTTCAGTAAATTTTTTGTCATCTAAATCTTTGTAAACTTTGAACAAAGAAATCAACGGAGAACTGTTTTGACGGAACGATTTTATCGTTGTGTGTACCATCGCATTTGCAATATGTACATCGTCTGCCCACGTGATCTGAATTCCTTCTAAGTAATCGTGCAAATCTTCATATTCAGCAATAAATTCTACGAAAAAGTTCAAGATAAATTCTTTGTCTTCTTCAAAAGAATGTTTGTCGCTGCTCATGTACGTTTTGTACAATTCGCTTTCTGTCAAATTTTTAAAGATATTGTTTGGATAAGAATCATAAATATCCCAAAGTAAAAATTTGTTGTCATTTGAATAACGAGATAATTCAAGATTTTGTTCAATAATTTTGAATATTTTATTCTGAACAAATTTTAAATTTGGATTTAAATCTTCTTGGGTTGGAAAGTTTTTTGATTTTGCAAGTTCAATTTTATGCTCTGCAATGTCCTTTTGAACTTTAATCAAATTTAGGAGATAAATGTACAAATCATAGATTTGATCGATACTTTTCATCATATTTTTCTCGACCGCTCTTTCTTCGCCTTCAGTTCCTAAACTATTGTAAGCATAGATATTCTGCATTACTTTTTCGCGTAGTTGTCTTCTTCCCAACATAATTTCAATGATATAACGTCTAATAAATTGATGCAAAGGTAAAAAAAAGAATGTAATTTTGTTTTGTGAAATCATTACAAAAGTTAAATAAATTTTTATGGAAGTATAAATGGAGAATATTTTTGGGCTTCATTTTTACGATTTGTGCCAATTGGGTGCAGGTTTATTCCGTTACATATATTAGAGAAGCGATTAATACAGTTGAAGAATTGCTACGAAATTTTAAGAAAGAAGGAACAGATAACCTCGATCTTTTGAAAGATGGTTTGATGTATGCCAGTTTGGCTTTTTTCTTTTTTAAAGTTTTGGGAGGAGTTTTGACGGTTGGTACACGACAAATGATTATTGTGGCGTCGCGTTATATTGAGTTCGATTTGAAAAATGTGATTTACGATAAGTATCAAAAATTATCGTTGTCCTTTTACAAAAAACACAAAACGGGCGATTTGATGAATCGTATTACCGAAGATGTCGGATTGGTGCGTATGTATCTTGGACCTGGAATTATGTATCCAATTGATTTGGTATCGCGAGTTGTGATCATTGCGTATTTTATGTTGCAAATTGATCAACAATTAACGCTTTATACATTAGCTCCATTACCGATTTTATCATTGTTAATTTATAATGTTGCACGAAATATTAACAAGAAAAGTAAGCGCGTACAAGAACAACAATCTACGATTTCGTCATCTGTACAAGATACTTTTGCTGGAATTCGTGTGATAAAATCATTCAATTCGGAAGAATTTATTAAATCTAAATACGAAGTAGAAGCAGACGAATATCAGAAACGTGCGCTTAATTTAGCTCAAATTCAGGCAGCTTTTGGACCATTGATGGTTGTTGTAGTTGGTGTGAGTAATTTGGTGATTTTGTATTTGGGAGGAGTAAAATATATAGAAGGAACAATGGATATTGGTTCTATTGCACAATTTTTCCTTTACCTAAATATGTTAATTTGGCCATTTACTTCGTTGGGTTGGATTACAATGGTTGTGCAGCGTGCGGAAGCATCAATGTTTCGTATCAACGAATTTTTGAATGCTGAAACTGATGTGAAAGAAAAACAATTAGTCAATCATGAAGTAGAAGGAACAATCGAATTTAAAAATGTGACGTATATCTACGAAAACACAGGAATTAAGGCGTTGGATAATGTTTCGTTCAAAATTAATAAAGGTGAAACTTTAGCGATTCTTGGAAAAACAGGTTCAGGAAAATCGACAATTGCTTTGTTAGTTGCGCGTTCGCTGGAACCGACTTCTGGTGAAATTTTGATTGATGGTAAAAATATTCATGATATTAATGTAGAATCTATTCGAGAAGAAATTGGTTATGTTCCGCAAGAAGCTTTCCTTTTCTCGGATTCGCTAACCAATAATATTTTGTTTGGTTCTGACGATACAGATGAGCAAACGGCTGAAATTTTTGCGAAGAAAGCTGTTGTTCATGATAATATTGATCGATTTAAAGAACGTTACGAAACAGTTGTTGGTGAACGCGGCGTTACGCTTTCTGGAGGTCAAAAACAACGTGTTTCTATAGCTCGTGCATTGGTAAATGATCCGAAAATATTAATCTTTGATGATAGTTTGTCTGCTGTAGATACCGAAACCGAAGAACAAATCTTGAATAATTTATCTTCTGAGATTAATGGTAAAACAACCATCATTATTACGCATCGTGTGTCTTCTGCAAAGCGCGCTGATCAGATTTTGGTTTTAGAAGATGGTCATGTTTTAGAAAATGGTTCGAACAGCGAATTATTAAATAAGCATGGTTATTATTATGAATTGTACAATAAACAATTGCTAGATTAAGTTTATTTATATAGATTTAATAAAATAATAGAAAATAATTGTTTAAAACGTTGTTATTTTCTTAATTTTTTTTAGATTTGTTAGGAAACATTTAACAATTAAACTCTATTTAGACTTATGAATGATTTTGAAAACCAAGAAAAGGTGGATGCAGAAGGAGTCTTTTCAAAGGTATTAAGGGCTGGAAGAAGAACTTATTTTTTCGATGTCCGCGAAACAAGAGCAGGGGATTATTACTTGACGATTACTGAAAGTAAAAAAAATACGCAGGAAGATGGAAATGTGTATTACAAAAAACATAAAATCTACTTGTACAAAGAAGATTTTGAAAGTTTCAAAGATATGTTAGACGAAACGACCGATTTTGTTTTTGCTCAAAAAGGACAAGAGGTAATTTCGGAAAGACATCAGAAAGATTTTGATCCAAAAATTAAAGTTGTGGGTAAAGACGAAACGCAAGTTGAATCTTTTACCAATATCGATTTTGACGATATATAGACTTTACTAAATATGCGTAAAAAGAAACCTCCACTCAATAATTTGAGCGGAGGTTTTTATTTATGCTTGAATATTTTTATGTCTCCTATCAACAATCCTCCATCTTTTTCAAAATCTATATTATCCAAAATAGTTAGATATTTAGTTATATTCTTTTTCTTGAGAAATTTGTTTAATATTATTGAATATATTCTTTGAATCTCATAATCAAACTCACATAATAGAGATTCAAGATCATAAGATTCATCAATATCTTGATTTTTTATTAATAGAATTTTATCATTTTCTAAATCAACCCGTGAAATTTCGTAAACATCAAAATCTTTAGAGTCATTGCTTATGTAATTCGTAGAGTGAGCACCAATTTTATTTCTTAATTCAATTATTTTATACTTTTTTAAATCATTAACTATTTTGGATTTGTGTGGAATTTTATGAATCTCAATTAAGTTAATTATTGCTAATTGTTGTTGATAAACAGCATTTAAAATTCCGTAAAGCCTCAGGTATTGTTCTCCTATATCTAGTATTTTAGTAGGTCCAGATAATTTAAATTTTAAGTAATTTTTCTTGGCGTATTCTGTGTCATCAATTACGTATAGAGCATTTAATAATATATTCCAATCAAATTCTTTTTCAAAGTAAAAGAATTTAATAACATCTGATTTAAAATTTTTAGATTTTTCAGGATTCCATTTAATTGAAAAATCACTTAAAACTTCATTATGTAAATCTTTATATTTACTTATAATAGACCTATTGTCCATATTTATTTTTTCTAAAATTACAATATTTTAATTTATCAGCTTTATTTAGTAAAATCATTTAATTACAAAATGTCAAGTAGAATTTATTTCAGGTTCGCATCTCGTGAGATTCTGAAACAGGTTCAGAATGACAATAAATCATACAAAAAAACCTCTCAAAGAATTCTTTGAGAGGTTTGATATATTGTAAATAAGTTAAAATCCTAACCTACTAATTCTTCTACTTTGTCAGCAGCGTCTTTTAATGTGATAGCAGAGTGAACAGCGAAACCTGATTCATCAATCATTTTCTTAGCGATTTCTGCATTTGTTCCTTGTAAACGAACAATAATTGGCACATTAATTTCGTCACCCATATTGTTGTAAGCATCTAAAATACCTTGAGCAACACGATCACAACGTACAATACCACCAAAAATATTGATTAAGATAGCTTTTACGTTTTTATCTTTTAAGATAATACGGAAACCTTTTTCTACACGCTCAGCATCAGCAGTACCACCAACGTCTAAGAAGTTTGCAGGATTACCACCAGATAATTTGATGATATCCATAGTTGCCATTGCTAAACCAGCTCCGTTAACCATACATCCTACGTTTCCGTCTAATTTTACGAAGTTTAATCCAGCTTCACCAGCTTCAACTTCTGTTGGATCTTCTTCTCTTGTATCACGTAAAGCAGCGATATCTGGATGACGGAATAATGAGTTATCATCGATAGATACTTTAGCATCTACAGCGATAATTTGATCGTCAGATGTTTTAAGAACTGGGTTAATTTCGAACATAGAAGCGTCAATCGCAACGTATGCATTATATAAAGCAGTGATAAATTTAACACCATCTTTGAAAGCATTTCCTGATAAACCTAAGTTAAAAGCAACTTTACGCGCTTGGAAACCTTGGATTCCTACAGCAGGATCAATTTCTTCTGTAAAGATTTTGTCTGGTGTGTGCTCAGCAACTTCCTCGATATCCATTCCACCTTCAGTAGAATACATAATCATGTTTTTACCAGTTGCACGATCTAACAATACAGAAACATAGTATTCTTCAGTTTCAGATTCACCTGGATAATAAACATCCTCAGCAATTAAAACTTGATGAACTTTTTTACCTTCAGCCGAAGTTTGAGGTGTTACTAACTGCATTCCGATGATTTCGTTTGCTTTCTCTTTAACTTCGTCCAAGTTTTTAGCAAGCTTTACTCCACCACCTTTTCCACGACCACCTGCGTGTACTTGTGCTTTTACGACATGCCAACCTGTACCAGTTTGTTCAGTTAATTGTTTAGCAGCTTCTACAGCTTCTTCTGGTGTAGTAGCAACGATACCACGTTGTACTTTCACACCATATTTACTAAGAATTTCTTTTCCTTGATATTCGTGAAGATTCATTTTTTTTGATTTTTCAATTACAAAAATAAAAATATTGTTGATGTATTCTAAATTTTGCCATATTAATTTTATCAGCTTATGCTAAAAAAGTGATTAATATTATTTATTTAGAGGTTACAAGATACGAATATTAATGATTTAAAAAGTCAAAACAATTGTTATATAATTTTTAAATCGTACCAAGTACACTAAAATTGTTTGTTTTGGGTTTAAAGCATTTTCGACGGAGGATTGATTTTATAATTTTATCAATAAAAAACCGTCAATTCTAGTGAAATTCTATTCTCGATACAATTTTTTATCATTTCATTTCTAAAAATCACTCGAACTGACGAATTTTAATTCAAAAAAAACTTATCACTTATGATTTAAGACTTAGTACTTAATTTATATCTTTACCTCATGATAAAAGCAGAAAATATTGTTAAGAAATTTGGTGAATTAGAAGTGCTAAAAAATGTTTCTTTATCGATTGTAGAAAAAGAAATCGTTTCTATCGTTGGTGCTTCTGGAGCAGGAAAAACAACTTTGCTTCAAATTTTAGGAACATTAGAAAAAAGTTCTGAGCCAAAGAAATATAATACTTCTATTCAGATTGCGGGACAAGATATCACGAAGTTAAACGATCGCGATTTATCTAAATTTCGTAACGAAAACATTGGATTCATTTTTCAGTTTCATCAATTGTTGCCAGAATTTAATGCAATAGAAAATATTTGTATTCCAGCTTTTATCAAGAAAACAAAAAAAGCAGAAGCCGAAAAGCGTGCAAAAGAGTTAATGTCTTATTTGGGACTTTCGCAACGTTTGACACATAAACCTAATCAACTTTCTGGAGGAGAACAACAACGTGTAGCAGTAGCTCGTGCGTTGATTAATCAGCCTAAAGTAGTTTTTGCTGATGAACCTTCTGGTAATTTAGATTCTAAAAATGCTGAAGAATTACATGAATTATTTTTCAATCTTCGAAACGAATTTGGACAAACTTTTGTCATTGTGACACATAACGAAGAATTAGCAAATATGACTGATCGAAAATTGGTGATGGCTGATGGAATTTTTCAAATAGAAATGTAAATGATTCAAGAAGAATTAAAGGATTTTTTAGACGAAAAAGTTCTTCAATATAATACATTAGACTTTATCGATTCTGATCCAGTACAGATTCCGCATAGATTTTCTGCGAAAGAAGATATCGAAATTGCTGGGTTTTTAGCGGCAACAATTGCATGGGGAAATCGTAAAATGATTATCAATAATGCGAATAAAATGATGCAGTTGATGGGAAATTCGCCTTACGATTTTGTGATGAATTTCTCTGAGAATCATTTAAAGAATTTGGGTGGTTTTGTTCACAGAACATTCAATAGTGAAGATTTGAAATTTTTCATGCAATCGCTTCGTAACATTTATCAAAATCATGGCGGATTGGAACAAGTTTTTGCAAAACATCAAACTTCAGATTCGATGCAAGCATCAATCTCGAATTTCAAACAAACTTTTTTTGAAATAGAACATCCAACTCGAACAACTAAACATATTTCAGATCCATTGAATAATTCGGCTGCAAAGCGTATCAATATGTACTTGCGTTGGATGATTCGTGATGACAAACAAGGCGTAGATTTAGGAATTTGGAAATCCATTCCAACTTCTATTCTTTCCTGTCCTTTGGATGTACATTCGGGAAATGTTGCACGAAAATTAAATATTCTGACTCGAAAACAAAATGATGCAAAAGCATTGAAAGAACTTGATACAAAATTGCGAGAAATGGATGCAAATGATCCTGTGAAATATGATTTCGCTTTATTTGGTTTGGGTGTTTTCGAAGGGTTTTAACTGAACTGAAAATAATTTTATTTAGAAAAATTAGAATTAAATTCGCTAAAAATAAGTTTGTATGAAAGAATTGAATGGAATAAAATATATCGAACGTTTACCTGTTGTTTCGACTGAAAAAACGCCTCTTTTTGTGCTGATACATGGTTATGGAAGCAACGAAGAAGATTTGTTTTCATTTGCACAAGATTTACCGCAGAATGCGCATATTATAAGTGTACGAGCGTTGCATGATATTGTGTATGGCGGATATGCGTGGTATGATATTAATTTTGTGAACAATGAAAAATGGATGGATGAAACGCAAGCAATAGAATCGCGTAATAAATTGGTCGAATTTATTGATGCAATTGTTCAACAAGAGAATTTAGATGACGCAAATGTAACATTGATGGGCTTTAGCCAAGGTGCAATTTTGAGTTATGCGATTTCGCTAAATAATCCAGAAAAGATTAAAAACGTGGCTATTTTAAGTGGTTATCCAGAAGCTAAAATTATTGGAGATTTTGATCTATCGAAAGATTTTTCGAACTTAAATTTCTTTGTTTCGCACGGAACAGAAGATGTTGTATTGCCAATTGAATTAGGACGAATGGGTGACGAGTTTTTAAAATCGATGAATATTAATTTTGAATACCACGAATATAGAAGTGGACACGGAATTGTTCCTCAAAATTATTATGATTTGATGGATTGGATCAAAAGATTTTAATCCTAAAAATAATGAAATTCTGAAACAAATTCAGAATGACTTTCTTTGTTTATAGCCAATGACTAATAATAATGAAAATTGTCATATTGAGTGATTTTCGTTTCGATAGAATAAGAAAATTGTATCGAAATATCTCAATTTAAATAAATTTAACTTCTATGGCGTCGCCGTGATATTCCTTGAACGAGGCGTCATAGAATTCGATATTCGTGTAACGATATAACAATTCGGTAATTTCTTTTTTCAGAATTCCTTTTCCATAACCGTGAATTAAAATCAATCGAATTTGACTTTCGAACATAGCGCGCTCCACCTCATTTCGTGCAACATCTAATTGTGTTTGTATAATTTGCGCATTATCCAAATCACGCCAATTATCAACTAAATTTTCGATATGCAAATCAATTTCTCGCGTTAAATAAGGATGTCGATGAGATTTGCGAAAAGTCTTAAACTTTGGTTTCGAAAATTCTTTGATTTTCTCATCTCGATATTCTTCATAGTCAATTTCAATATCTTTGATGATTTCATCTTGGCGATACTCATATTCAAAACCAAACTCATCATTAAAGTAAACAAAATCACCTTTCAATTTGGAAATTGTTCCCGAAATATTATCATCTATCACTTTAACTTTTGTACCAATTTTGAACATTCGACTACTTTTTCTGCAAAATTAAGAATTATTTTATGAGTTTTTAAGTTGTTGTATTATTCAATTCAAACTCAATGTTGTATTTTTGTTTATTAAACTAACCAAATGTCAAATCAACATAGAAAAATAAAAGTACTTTTTAGGCTTCGTTCATTAGAAATGGGTGGAGTTCCAATAGTAGTTTTAGATTTGTTGCGAAACTTACCAAAAGATAAATTCGACTTTACTTTGATGCTTAACTTGTATCAAGGCGAATTGATTAAAGAAATTCCTATAACCTTTAGTTGTAATCAACAATCCAAAATCAGGAATTTCTGAATCGTTTAGATCAATTCGTTCTAATCTGAAATATTTATACAAGAATCCAGGACTTGAAGATGATAACAAAACGATTTTAATGACATCATTTATTGGAGGTGAAGGTAAAATTTTCAATGCGATGAATATTGCGAGTTCACTTGGTTCTATGGATAAGAAAACGGTTCTGATTGGATTAGATTTACGTCAACCAAAAATCTTTGATGATTTTAACATTAATAATAAAACAGGTGTAACAGACTATGTTGCGGATGATTTAGAGTTAAATCAAATTACACAACGTACAATTTTACCAAATTTAGATATTATTACAGCAGGTCCAATTCCTCCAAATCCTTCAGAATTGATTTTGAGTAATCGAATGGATCAATTATTTGCTGAATTGAAAGAGAAATATGAATTCGTAATTATAGATTCACCGCCAATAGGATTAGTAACAGATTCGTACGATTTGATGCTTAACGCAGATTGCACATTGTATGTAACACGTTACAACTATTCGGAGAAAAACTTTATCCATGCAATTTCGAATAAATATGATGAAGGTGAGGTTTCGAATGTCGGAATTATATTCAACGATTTCCAAATTAAAACTGGCTACGGTTACGGATATGGTTACGGCTACGGCTACGGTTATAGTTACGGCTACGGATATTTTGCTGGAGATGAGAATTTTGATAATTCATCATTCGGAAAAATAAAATGTTTAGCTTCTCGAAATAAAAGTAAATTCTTTTAATTGAAATGATCTTAAAGAACATATTTGATTATATACTTGCATTAATCCTACTAATATTTTTAGTTGGGTTAATTGTTTTGTTAATTATCATAAGTTCTATAGATACCAATCAATTTGGCGTTTTTACACAAAAAAGAGTTGGGAAAGACGGAAGATTTTTCAATATTTATAAAATCAGAACGATTAAAGGGGTTTCTAAATCGACAATAACAACCGATCAACATCAAATTACCAAAATTGGAAAGATTCTTCGAGATTATAAATTAGATGAATTACCTCAATTATTCAATATTCTAATAGGGGAAATGAGTTTTGTTGGACCTCGTCCTGATGTCGCTGGTTATGCAGATAAATTGGTTGGAGAGGATAGATTGGTGTTGAAAGTTAAACCTGGAATTACTGGTCCTGCTCAATTGAAATATTGTAAAGAAGAAGAAATTTTATCCAATGTAAATGATCCAATCAAATATAATGATGAAATTCTTTGGCCAGATAAAGTTAAGATCAATGTAGAATATGTAAAGAATTGGAGTTTTCGACAAGATTTGATTTACATGTTTCAAACAATATTCAAAAAATAAAAAGAGAATCCTAAATTGGATTCTCTTCTATTTTTAAAAATATTTTCGTTTTTCTAAACTTGGATAACACCTAAATTAAATTGTTTTTCAATCGGAGCATGATTCGCAGCTTCAATTCCCATCGAAATCCATTTACGCGTATCCAAAGGATCAATAATTCCATCTGTCCACAAACGTGCCGCAGCATAATAAGGACTTGTTTCATCATTGTATTTTGCTGTAATTTCGTTCAAAAGTTCTTGCTTTTTCACTTCATCAACTTCTACACCTTGCGCTTTCAAAGTCGCTTCTTTTATTTGTAGCAAAACTTTCGCCGCTTGCTCACCTCCCATAACTGCCAATTGAGCCGAAGGCCAAGCCGCAATTAATCTAGGATCATAAGCTTTTCCACACATAGCATAGTTTCCTGCACCATAAGAATTACCAACTATAATCGTGAATTTTGGAACAACAGAATTCGAAACTGCATTTACCATTTTCGCACCATCTTTGATAATACCACCATGTTCAGATTTAGATCCAACCATAAAACCAGTCACATCTTGTAAGAAAACTAACGGAATTTTCTTTTGGTTACAATTCGCAATAAAACGAGTCGCTTTATCCGCAGAATCTGAATAAATCACACCACCGAACTGCATTCCGTCTTTTTTAGACTTCACGATTTTACGTTGATTAGCTACAATTCCAACCGCCCAACCATCAATTCGAGCATAAGTACAAATAATTGATTTTCCATAATCAGGCTTATATTCGTCCAATTCTGAGTTATCAACAATTCTGTTAATAATGTCATACATATCGTACTGCTCAGCACGAGATTCAGGTAAAATACCATAGATTTCTTGCTCATCTAAAGCAGGCTTTGCTGCTTCAATTCGATTAAATCCAGCTTTTTCATAATCACCAATTTTACCAACAATAGATTTTATTCTATCCAACGCATCTTTATCATCTTTTGCTTTATAATCAGTCACGCCAGAGATTTCGCAATGTGTTGTTGCTCCACCTAAAGTTTCGTTGTCAATATCTTCTCCAATAGCTGCTTTTACCAAATAACTTCCTGCCAAGAAAATAGAACCTGTTTTGTCTACAATCATTGCTTCGTCGCTCATAATTGGTAAATATGCTCCACCAGCAACACAACTTCCCATCACAGCAGAAATTTGAGTAATTCCCATTGATGACATGATTGCATTATTGCGGAAAATTCGACCAAACATTTCTTTATCAGGAAAAATCTCATCTTGCATTGGTAAATAAACACCTGCGCTGTCCACCAAATAAATAATTGGCAATTTATTTTCCATCGCAATTTCTTGAGCACGCAAATTCTTTTTACCTGTAATTGGGAACCAAGCACCAGCTTTTACTGTCGCATCATTTGCAACAACAATACACTGTTTACCAGAAATGTAACCAATTTTCACAACAACACCTCCCGAAGGACATCCGCCGTGTTCTTTGTACATTTCATCTCCTGTTAAAGCACCAATCTCTATGTTCGGTTTTTTTTCGTCCAAAAGATAATCAATACGTTCCCTTGCAGACATTTTTCCTTTGCTATGCAACGCATCAATTCTTTTTTGACCTCCGCCAAGGTAAACTTGTTTCAGTTTTTGGCGTAGTTTAGAAAGTAATAATTTGTTATGATCCTCTCTTTTATTAAAAGTTAAATCCATTGTGGTTTTCTGTTTGTTTACAGCCCTAAACTAATGAATTTTATCGAATTCTTAAAATGAAATTTAGACTTGAGAATCAATGAATACAAAGTTCTTGCAATGCGTTTGGATTTGAGGAAAAAATGATAGAAAATCAGTTTCGAGATTAGAATAATTTTTTTCAAATTCGGGAATGATTTGATGTAAATTATTCTCAAATTTTGCTCGACTTCCGATTCCTTTTAATGTTTTTTGAACGCCTTCTATGGTCGAATAATTTTCGAACCAATCATATTTCAACAAATAAAAAATGATTTCTTGTAGTTTTTTTGGAAGCGAATTGTATTCATCCTTAAATAATTGATAACAATCTGATTTGAATTTTTCGAAAGGAGTTTCAGAATAATTATTCCAATATTTAATCAAAAAATAATCATAAATCACATCAATAATAATTGGTGCAAATTTGTGTTGTGTTTCGTGAAAATAACTTGAACTTTGTTTGACAGTTTCGTGAGAATCTGTAAATGTATCAATTGAACGATGCAATAAAATGCCTTTCTGAATATCTTCTGGAAAATCTAAATATTGTTTTCCCTTTACAGTTTCACCAAGCAAATTTCCAATTTGAAGCGATTGATTTCCGAAAGATAAATATTGATGTGCGACAAAGTTCATAAGGCTTGTTTAGTATCATAAAGTTAAGTTTTTTTGAATAAACCTGTGTTATTTTACTGTGAAGAAAAAAGCCATCTAAAAAAGATGGCTTAAGAATTATATTTTTATTCGTTATTTCCAGAAATTTGATTGATTTTTTCTTCTAAAATCGGATAATATTCGATCATAGAATCTTTTAAATTTCGATCCAAACTTAATGCATTTTGCAACGCTTCATTTCCTAATTGATCTTGCTCTGTAATATAATAGACATTACTCAATTGATAGAAAAATTCGGCACGATTAAAATTCTTTAAAGCGCCTGTTAATAAGACTGCAATCGCTTCCTCGTATTCGCCAACAGCAATTAAAGTTTCGACGTAAGCAAACCAAGTATGGAAAACAAAAGGCTTTAATTGAACCAATTTCGAAAGGTTTTTTATAGCTTCCTCAAACTTCATTTGTTTCAGAAAATAGTAAGTTGAATCTGTATAATATTCGTAATTATCGCCATTCAATTCTATCGCTCGCTGAATGTAATATTCGGCTTCTTCAATATTTTCTAATTTGTTGTAAAGCGAAGCTGCTTTTGCCCAAACTTTATCCAATTGCGGATCTTCTTTTATCGCAATATGATAAGCTTTCAACGCTTTTTGTGGTTTCTCTAACTTTTCATACAATTCACCAATTTTCATATGCGTAACAGCAGGCGAATCATCAAATTCTAATGTTTCTTCTAATGTTTCTATTGCCTTGTTGTATTCTCCTAATTCTTCTAAAGAAACTGCTTTGTTAGCATGACCAACAATAGAGTTAGGATTAATCGCAAGCACGTAATCTAACGCATTTATAGCTTCGTCATACATTTTTTTGTGATTGTACAACAGACCAAGTTGCAACCAAGAAACTTCCGAATATGGATTATCGTCAATAAAATCTTTTAGAAACTCGATGCATTCATCAGGATTATGAATTTCTTCGTAGCATTGAATAATAGAGTAGAAAGTATAATCGTTTTCTGGATTGAATTTCAATGCTTTTCTGAAAGCAATCAATGCAGAATGAACTTCATCTAAATTCAAATATTCATTTCCGATACTATTGCAAATAAAATCGGTTTCTTCGTCGTCTATTTGCAAAGCTTCTTCATAAAAACTTATCGCTTTTCGAGGCATATTTTTCATTCCCCAAAATCGCGCTTGTACAAGAAGATAATCTAACTCGTTTGCGGCTAAATCTTTTAAATCTTTGATGAGTTTTGCAGCTTTTTTTAAATCCTCAATTGTAAGAAAATATTCAATTCTCTTGATTTTGATATCTATATTTTCAGGATGCATTTTTTCTGCAAAATCTAGCGCACGTTTTGTGTATTCGCTATCATTTACTTCAATATAGAATTCAAGAATTTCGACCAAATCCTCTGAATCGTAATACTTATATTCACGATTGTCAAGCATTTGCTCAAAACATTCAATTAGCTCGTTATTAAAAAAATCTTCGTCCATAGTAGCAGACTAATTTACAAAATAAAATGTGCAAAAATCATAACGAATTGTTAGAGTTTTGCACATTTGTTAAACAATTAAAATAGATTGTTTTAGATAATATTTTTGATGCTTTCGATCATTTTATCCGCTAATTTATTTGCATTTTCTTCTGAAGTACTTTCAGTATAAATACGAATAATTGGTTCTGTGTTTGACTTTCTTAAATGAACCCATTCAGTAGGAAAATCAATTTTAACTCCATCAACTGTATTGATTTCTTCGTTTTTGTAAACTTCCTGAATTTTAACTAACAATTCGTCAACATTGATTTCTGGTGTTAATTCGATTTTCTTTTTCGCCATAAAATATGCTGGATAAGAAGCTCTCAATTCTGAAACTGATTTATCTTGTTCAGCTAAATATGTCAAGAATAAAGCAATTCCTACTAAAGAATCGCGCCCGTAGTGTAATTCTGGATAAATAATACCACCGTTTCCTTCTCCACCAATTTTAGCATCAACGTTTTTCATTTCAACTACAACATTTACTTCTCCAACTGCTGATGGTGAATATTTTTGACCATATTTTTCAGAAATATCGCGTAATGCACGAGAAGAAGATAAGTTAGAAACTGTTGCTGAAGGCGTTTTTGACAATACAT
This sequence comes from Empedobacter sp. UBA3239, assembly GCF_002362875.1. NCBI lineage: Bacteria > Pseudomonadati > Bacteroidota > Flavobacteriia > Flavobacteriales > Weeksellaceae > Empedobacter > Empedobacter sp. UBA3239. Next base: position 19,830 of record NZ_DEVJ01000085.1, read on the forward strand.
AATCTGCGACTGCAACTAATGTGTATTCTTCTCCAAACATTTCACCTTTCTCATCGATAATTGCTAAACGGTCAACATCTGGATCTACCACAATTCCGAAATCAGCTTGTTCGTCGATTACTTTTTTACAGATATCACCTAAATGTTCTTTTAAAGGCTCTGGATTATGAGGAAAATGTCCGTTTGGCTCGCAATACATATCGTAATGAATTACACCTAAACGTTGTAATAACTTAGGAATTGCAATTCCTCCAGTTGAATTTACTGCGTCAATCGCAACTTTGAAATTTTTCTCTTGAATCGCTTTTGCATTCACTAATGGCAAAGCCAAAATTTTCTCGATATGTAAATCAATTGCATCATCAAAAGTTTCATAAGAACCTAAATCATCAACTTTAGCAAATGTATAATCATCTTTATCTGCGAAAGCTAAAATTTGCGCACCATCTGTTGCAGAAACAAATTCTCCTTTTGCATTCAATAATTTCAACGCATTCCATTCTTTTGGATTGTGAGAAGCAGTTAAAATAATTCCTCCATCTGCATGTAAATGTGTCACCATAACTTCTACAGTTGGAGTAGTAGATAAACCTAAATCGACAACATTAATTCCTAATCCTTGTAAAGTTGAACAAACTAATTGAGAAACCATTTGTCCAGAAATACGAGCGTCACGACCTACAATTACTTTATATTCTGATTGATTTGATTGATTCTTAAGCCAAGTTCCGTAAGCAGCTGCGAATTTTACAGCGTCTATAGGAGTTAAATTATCTCCCGGTTTTCCTCCGATTGTTCCACGAAAACCTGAAATAGATTTGATTAGAGACATAAATTTTATTTTATAGTGTTACAAATTTACAAATTACAAAAACTTTTCTTATCTTTTTGGAACGATTTTAGTTAAGATTTACTTAACAATTTTTAAAACCATAAAAAATACTATTAATTATGATGACAACTTCATTTATTATGTTAGGTATTACCGGAGTTTGGAGCTTTTTGGTATACTTAGTGTTCGGTTTAATTTGTGCTGGAATTGCTAAAGCAATAATGCCAGGTAAAGATCCGGGAGGATTTTGGGTAACTGCACTTATAGGTATTGTTGGTGCATATTTAGGAGCTTATATGCGTACAATTTTAGGAATTTCTCATGATGGAGAAGTGAGTTTTTTCAGTCCGTTGGATTGGATTTTTTCAATTTTAGGATCATTAATTTTATTATTTATCTGGAAAAAATTATTAGCACCAATGTTTAATAAATAATTCATTACAATTATAAAAAAAATCCTTTATCA
>NZ_DEVJ01000085.1:21217-68943 GCF_002362875.1 Empedobacter sp. UBA3239
TGATAAAGGATTTTTTTTATTCATATTATTTATAAAGGAAGAATTGCTTTTTCGTATTTCTGATTAATCATAATTGCAGAAGCTTCGTAAAAAGCAATAAATCCGCAGATGATTCCTGTCCAACCAGCAAAATGTAAAATACTTTGACTTCCTGTAAAGTTACCTGCTGCTAATAACAAGAATAATAAGGTTAACGAACCAAATAATAATTTTCCGACCAAATTACCTTTTAATGTTTGTAAAAAGTTGATTAATGTAAATAATCCCCACATTCCTAAATAACATCCCATTGCATTTCCGTCCGGTTTTTCTACGCCAAACATCGGTGCTAACCATATAAATACAAGTGTTAACCAAAAAGCACCATAAGACATGAATGCAATACTACCAAAGTTGTTTCCTTTTTTCCATTCCATAACGCCAGCCACAAATTGTGCTCCACCTCCAAAGAAAACACCCATTCCCATAATCATACTATTAACAGGAAAAAAGCCTGCATTGTGTATGTTTAATAAAACAGTTGTCATTGCAAAACCAAATAATCCTAAAGGTCCAGGGTTTGCTGTTTGGTCTTTAATCGAGTAAATATTATTCATGTTATTTATTATTTTTAGACAATAATAATCTGAAAATAATAAATAAAAAAGAATTTATTCATAAAAAGTGTGTAACGTACACTACAAAAGTATTTTAAATGAATAAATTATTGATATTTAATAAATTGGTTACTAAAATTTTTATTGTCTTAAATAAATAAAAAAATCCGTTAATTATTATTAACGGATTTTTGAATTTGAAATATAATGTGATTATTTCTTTTTGTTCTTTTGTTGTTGCTCTTGCATTTCTTGAGCTTGTTTCATCATTTCTTGCATTTTCGAAGCAAACTTACCTGTTTTTTTAGGTTTCGTTTTATTTGTTTCGATGATTTGATGAATCTTCGCTTCGTGAATCATATATTTCTTAATATATAACACGATGAAAATATTAATCGCATTGGATACTAAATAATACCAAGATAAACCTGAAGCGTAATTGTTAAGGAATACAAAGAAGAAAACTGGCATTACATACATCATGTATTTCATGAATTGCATGTTTGGCATTCCTTCTTGTTGTGGCATTTGGAAGTTATCCATAGATCCAGAAACTTTAAAATAAATCATCATTGCAACAATGTATAATAAAGCGAATACACTTAAGTGACCATTAAGGAATGGAACCCATTCTGGTAATTTGATTAAATCATCGAATGCTGTTAAATCATCTACGAACCAGAAAGGAACACCTCTCAAGTCGATTAAGTTCGGGAAGAAACGGAATAACGCATAGAAAATAGGAATTTGTAATAATGCTGGTAAACATCCTGCTAATGGATTGATTCCTGCATTACGATAAATTGCCATTGTTTCTTGTTGCTTCTTCATCGCATCTTTTGGATCCTTGTATTTTTCGTTGATTTCATTCAACTCTGGACGAACAACTTTCATCAATGCAGATTGACGGTATTGTTTGTACATAATTGGAGATAAAATCAATTTTACAACGATTGTCATCAAGAAGATTACCCATCCTAAAGGAATACTCATTGCTGCCAACCATTTAAATACATTCAAGAAGAAATATTTATTCAACCAACCAAATAATCCCCAACCAAAGTCAATTAAGTTTTGGAATCCTTTGTCGTTATAATCTTTCAACATTTTATAATCCAATGGAATAAAATCCCATGTGAATTTTGTATTGATTTCATTATTTTTTAACTCTAATTTTGAGTTTAAGTGATAGTGTTTACTATAAGTTAAATCCTCTTTATCAGAGTTTTTAGAACCACCTTTTGTTGTTTTAAACCCTTCATCATTTGATAAAACTGTTGCGAAGAATTGTTGTTTGTTGGCTACCCAAGAAATAGCTTCCTCTTCTTCCCATTCGTCAGAACCAAATAATTCGTATTCGATGTCTTTGTTTCCTTTGAACTGAAAATAAGTATGTGACCAATATTTTTCTTGATCTTTCCCTTTTTCAGTACTGAAACCATCCATTGTCCACGCTAAATCTACATTTTTATCAGAAGTGATGTTAGATAAACCTTGCGTTTTAACTTCGAAATCGATACCATAAGAATCGCCTAATGTATAGATGTATTGAATTTGACTATTTTGCGCATTTGCTGTAAACGTCACAATTGTATTGTTCGCATTTTTCTGTACTTGAGGTACAAAAACTAAATCCGAAACATTAAGAACAGCTCCTTGTTTTGTTTTGAATGATAAATTGAACTTACTTGATCCATCTTTTATCAAATGTAAAGGATCTTTGTGTCCATCTTTTTTGTCATTGTAAGCTGTATATCCAACGATTTGTACGTCAGAAATTTGAGCTCCTTTTGGCGAAAAAGTAACTTTTAGTTTATCATTACTAATTTCAACATCTTTTGCTAATGTAGGATCTACAGTTTGAAAAGCTTGTGTTGTAGCTGTTTTATTTAATTGTTCCTGTTTTTTTGCTTGCTCTTGCTTTTGAACTAATTCTTTTTTCTGAGCTTCGACCTCCGCTTCCGAAGGTTTGTTTAGAAAATAGAATACGCCAAAAAGAATTGCAATTAAAATAAAACCAATCGTTTGGTTAAAATCAAATTTTTTCTCTTGTTGCATTTAATAAATCATTTTGTTTATTCAATAAAGAAGCTTCGATAAAACTTATAAATAAAGGATGTGGCGAAGCAACTGTACTTTTATATTCCGGATGGAATTGTACACCTATATAATATGGGTGTTGATTATGTTCTAAAATTTCTACTAATTCTGTTTCAGGGTTTTTACCAACTGGAATAAAATTGTTTTCAACAAATTCATCGTAAAAATCATTGTTGAATTCATATCTATGACGATGACGTTCTAAGATTTCGGTTGTGTTGTAAATTTTCTCAATTTTTGAATTTGGAGTTAATTCACATTTCCAATTTCCTAAACGCATTGTTCCTCCTTTGTCCGATACATCTTTTTGATCTTCCATCAAACTGATAACTGGATAAGGCGTTGTTAAATCCATTTCTGCTGAATCTGCTTTTTCGTAACCTAAAACGTTACGCGCAAATTCAATTGCCATAATTTGCATTCCCAAACAAATTCCTAATGTTGGAATATTATTTCTTCGTGCATAATTTGCAGCAATTATTTTACCTAAAATACCACGATCTCCAAAACCTGGTGCAATCAAAATTCCCGAAACGCCTTTCAACTGCTCTCCAACATTGTCTTCTGTAATATCACCAGAATATACCCAACGAACTTTTACATTCGTTTCGCAAGTTGCAGCAGCATGTGTAAATGCTTCTGTAATTGATTTATAAGAATCGTGTAACGAAACGTATTTACCAACTAAAGCAATTTCTATTTCGTTTTTAGGATTTTTATGATTTGATAAGAATTTGTTCCAAACTGTAAAATCTGGTTCTTGATCAGTTGGCAAATCTAAGCCTTTTAAAACAACTTCGTCAAAATTTTGTTTATGTAATAAGAATGGAACCTCATAAATTGTGTCTGCATCCATACTTTCGATTACATTTTCTTTGCGAACATTACAGAATAAAGCCAATTTAGCTTTTACATCTTTTGGTAAATGACGCTCCGTACGTGTAACTAAAACATTGGCATGAATACCATTTTCCATTAATGTACGAACAGAATGTTGAGTAGGTTTTGTTTTTAATTCACCCGCAGCAGCTAAATAAGGGACTAATGTTAAGTGAATAACAGAAGAATTATGTTCTCCTAATTCCCAAGTTAACTGACGGATAGATTCGATATAAGGTAAAGACTCAATATCTCCAACCGTACCTCCAATTTCAGTAATGATGATATCATAATCACCTGTATTACCTAATAATTTGATACGACGTTTTATTTCGTTTGTGATATGAGGAACAACTTGAACTGTTTTTCCTAAATAATCTCCACGACGTTCTTTTTCTATAACTGTTTGATAAATACGACCTGTAGTAACTGAGTTAGCACGAGACGTTGCACGGTTCAAGAAACGCTCATAATGTCCTAAATCTAAATCGGTCTCTGCACCGTCTTCCGTAACGTAACATTCTCCATGCTCGTAAGGATTAAGTGTTCCTGGGTCTACATTTATATAGGGATCCAATTTCTGAATTGTTACTCTATATCCTCTTGCTTCTAGTAGCATTCCTAATGATGATGCTACGATTCCTTTTCCTAACGACGATGTTACTCCTCCGGTAACGAAAATGTACTTTGGTGCTTTGTTTGTTTCCATTGAATCTTTAAATCAATGGTTGCAAATTTACGAATAAATAATGGGGTAAAAAAAAGTGGGAGTGAAATTTAGAAAAATAAAAATAGGCAAGCGATCTACATCACACCGCTACGACCGTATACCTTTGCTACGTTCCCGTCCTGGAGGATTCAACAGGAGCTGGTTGTGTAGGACTTGCCTGATGCAAAGGTAAGAAAGTTTTGTAAAAATAAAAGTGTTTATTGAAAAAACTTTCTTGTTGCTTAGGTCTGATTGAATTAATAGATTGATTTACAAATAAAAATTAGAACTAAAAAAGTAATTGATATTGTAAAAAATAATTGAAGAAAAGAATTTATGAAGATAAATTCCTTTTTAAATCATACAATTTAATAGAGAAAGAATTACGAGATATAATTATCTTTGCAGAATGATTAGTTTTAATAAAATTTTCAAAAACTCTTTGGTGCTTACAGCAATTACATTAGCATTGTTTTTCGCGCTTTACTTTTATTTTTCTTTAAACGGAACAGTTTCTGTAAAAGATTATTACACTTACAGCTTCATGATTTGCTGTTTTATTGTATTACCTTTGTATGCATTATATTGTTTTTTAATAATTTTCAATTTATCGAAAAATAAAGCAAAAAATCATCAAACTTCAGAAGAATTAATGACTTTCAAAGAAGGTTTTAAAGTTGGTTTCTACACGATTTTCTTTGCAGGAATCATGAGTTTGATTGTTATTTTTGTATTCTTCAATACTTATGGAGAATGGGCACAAGATAGTTTGAAACAAGGGTTATTAGATACTTTTACGTCTAATATGTCTGATCCAAAAGTCGCAAAAGATATCGAAACATTTAGAAATTCGGATGATTATAAAACACTTAATTTATTTACTGTGAAAAACTTCTTCGGATTATCCTCAATTTTCTTATCTTTCTACATCGCAATTGCAGCGATGTTTTCACAATTCTTAAAAAAACGTGTTTTTTAACATATGGATATTTCAGTTGTTGTTCCTTTACTGAACGAACAAGATTCCTTAGAGGAATTATTCTACAGAATCAAAAAAGTCTGTGAACAGAATGATTTTACATTCGAAGTTATTTTCGTTGATGACGGGAGTACAGATGATTCGTGGCAAATTATAGAGTATATTGCCAACTTCAATACAGAAGTGAAAGGAATTAAATTCCGTAAAAATTATGGTAAGTCTCCAGCACTTAGCGCGGCTTTTAAAGAAGTGAAAGGTGATGTTGTGATTACTATGGATGCAGATTTACAAGATTTTCCTGAGGAAATACCGTCGTTATACAAAATGCTGAAAAACCAAAAAGCAGATATTGTTTCGGGTTGGAAAGAAAATCGTCAAGATAATAAATTGACAAAAAATCTTCCTTCGAAATTATTCAATGGTGTAGCACGTAAAACCTCTGGTGTAAAATTGCACGATTTTAACTGTGGTTTGAAAGCTTATCGTTGGGAAGTAACGCAAAATATCGAATTGTATGGTGATATGCACCGTTATATTCCTGTTTTAGCGAAAAATGCGGGATATTCGAAAATTATTGAGAAAAAAGTAAAACATCAAGCGCGTAAATATGGTGTTTCAAAATTTGGAGCAAATCGTTTTGTAAATGGTTTCTTGGATTTGATTACACTTTTCTTTGCGTCAAGGTTTGGGAATAAACCAATGCATATTTTCGGTTTATTGGGTACATTGATGTTTATTTTAGGGTTTTTCGCTTCATTTTATTTAGGAATCGAGAAATTATATAAAGTTTATATTTCCCATACACCAGCCAGATTAATCACAGATAGTCCTTATTTTTATATTTCGTTAGTTTTTATGATTTTAGGAACGCAATTATTTTTGGCGGGATTTTTGGGCGAGTTAATTGTTCGCAATAATCGCGAAAAACAATTGTATTTAGTTCAAAAAGAATTGAATTTAAACTAATTAAATAACCAACTACTATGAAGAAAATATTTTTATTAGGATTTTTAGGTTTAGTTGCAACTTCGTGTTCATCATCAATTGATGGAGAAGGTGCTGCAACGGCTCAAAAAGAATATACAGCTGATAATATCAAAGATTTGAGCGTTTCGTGTAATTGTAATGTTATTTTAGTTCCAGGAAATAAATCTGGAGTTAAAGTAGAATCGCATCAAAATATTATTGATAATTTAGAAGTTGAAGCAAAAAATAATGCGGTTACAATCAAAGAAAAATCAAATGTAGACCATTATAGTGCCTATGATTTGTACGTTTATGTGACACGAGATTTAGAAAAGATTGATGCAAATAAACAAACTTCTTTGACTACTTCTGGAACATTGAATGTTGATGAATTGACTATCTCTGCGAAAGATCAAGCGAGAATTAATCAAACTTTTTTGATTACAAACAACTTTGATTTGAAAGCAGATGATCAATCTAATATTATGTTAGAAGGAACTGCTGGAACTATGAAAGTGAAAGCTTATGGCGAAGCACAATTGAATTTATTCAAATACGAGGTCAATGAAGCTAATTTCACAACAGATGATAACGCTTTATTAGACATCAATGCACGCCAAACCTTATATGGTTCTGCAAAAGGAAACTCAATTGTAAATTTTATGGGCGATCCTAATAAGGATACAAAAATTGCCGACCGCGCCCAAGTATTAAAAAAATAAAAGATAAGAATGACTTCAAGTTTAGATAATGCTAAATTATGGCTTTCTGACGCTTATGATGCGGAAACAAGAAAAGCTGTTCAAGATTTAATTGATAATAATCCAACCGAATTAGACGATTCTTTTTATAAAAACCTTGAGTTTGGAACAGGAGGAATGCGTGGTATAATGGGTGTTGGAACAAATCGTTTAAACAAATATACACTTGGTGCAGCAACGCAAGGTTTAGCAAATTATATTAATCAACAATTTCCGAATAAAGAGAAAAAAGTTGCGATTGCATACGATGTTCGTCACAATTCGGATACGTTTGCAAAAATGGTTACCGATGTTTTGACTGCGAATGGAATCAACGTTTATTTGTTTGAATCTTTTCGCCCAACGCCAGAATTGTCTTTTACAGTTCGTCATTTAGGTTGTGATGCTGGAATTGTGTTGACAGCTTCCCACAATCCTCCGATTTACAATGGTTACAAAGTTTATTGGAATGATGGAGCGCAAATTGTTCCGCCACAAGATGGAGAAATTATTAATGAAGTAAATAATGTAAAAGTAGAAGAAATCAAATTTCAAGGTAACGATGCATTGTTAACGTATATAGGTAAAGAAATTGATGAAGCTTTTATTGATGCATGTGTAGCGAACGGAAGTTTTACACAAGATGGTAAGGAAGATATAAAAATTGTTTTTACTTCTATTCACGGAACTGCCGTTGCAATTACGCCAAAAGCTTTTGATAAAGCTGGTTTTACTCAAGTTCATCAAGTTGCTGAACAAGCAATTCCAAGTGGAGATTTCCCAACAGTAAAATCGCCAAATCCAGAAGAACCAGAGGCTTTGACTATGGCAGTTACTTTAGCGAATGAAATTGGTGCTGATGTTGTGATTGGAACAGATCCTGATGCGGATCGTGTAGGTGTTGCAACGCGTAACAATGAAGGTGAAATTGTTTTATTAAATGGTAACCAAATGAATACTGTTTTGGCTTATTATTTATTAGAAAAATGGCAAAAATCGGGGAAATTAGTTGGAAATGAATTTATCGGATCGACAATCGTAACGTCTGATATTTTCTATGATATTGCTGCGAAATTCAATGTTGATTGTAAAGTAGGATTAACAGGTTTCAAATGGATTGCTGATATGATTCGCAAATTCGAAGGCAAAGAAAGTTTTGTTGGAGGAGGAGAAGAATCATTCGGATTTATGGTTGGAGACTTTATCCGTGATAAAGATTCTGTTACAACAGCTTTATTGGTTTCTGAAATTGCTGCTGTACAAAAAGCAAAAGGAAGTTCTCTGTACAATAAATTAATGGAAATCTATCTTGAAATCGGAAAAGCATATCAAGAAGATTTAATTAGTATTGTAAAACCTGGAAAAGAAGGTGCAGAGTTAATTGCTAAAATGATGGTTGAATTTAGATCAAATCCTCCAAAAGAATTAGCAGGATCTAAAGTTGTTCGTGTAAAAGATTTTCAATCTTCTATCGACAAAGATTTAATTTCTGGTGAAGAAAAAGCGATTGAGATACCAAAGTCAAATGTATTGATTTTCTATACAGAGGATGGAAGTAAAGTAGCTTGTCGTCCTTCTGGAACAGAACCAAAGATTAAATATTATTTCTCTGTAAATGCTTCACTTTCTAACAAAGAAGATTATCCAGCTGTTCAACAAACGTTGTTAGCGAAAATCGATTTATTGAAAGAAGATTTTAGCAAATAATCATTCAAGAATAAATATTAAAATAAATAGAAAATGGCCGTCAATTTTGACAGCCATTTTTTATATGATTAAATTTTTAATGTTAGAAAAACATCGAAAATAGATAATAAAATCCTGTTGCAATAAGTGCAGAAACTGGAATTGTCAAAATCCAAGCCCATAATAAACTAATTGTAACTCCCCAACGAACGGCAGAAACTCTTTTTACCATTCCAACACCAATAATAGATCCTGTGATCACGTGAGTTGTAGAAACTGGCATTTTGATATGTTCAGTAAAAAATAATGTAATAGCTGAAGCTGTTTGAGCAGTGAAACCTTCGATAGGAGTAATTTTTGTAATTTTATTTCCCATCGTTTTTAGGATTTTCATTCCGCCACCTAAAGTTCCTAAAGCAATTGCAGAGAAACACATAATCGGAACCCAATCGTGAATATCAGTACTACTTGTTGTGATGAACCAATGCTTCCAATTGAAAACATCATTCAAAATCCAATCATTCATATCCGTATTAACAATTGCAGTTTGATTAGCAAGTAAAGCAAACGTGATCACTCCCATTACTTTTTGAGAATCATTCAAACCATGACCAATACTCAACATCGCAGAAGAAACTAATTGCAATTTCTTGAACCAAGCATCTGCTTTATGTGGTTTTGCATTTCGACAAAGATTCAGCGTGATGATGTAAATAACATTACCAGCGACTAAACCAATAATTGGTGCAACCAAAATAAAAGCGATAATCGTTAAGATAATCGTACTGTTAATAGCAGAAAAATCATAACCTGTTGCAGCTAATGCACCTCCAGCTAAACCACCAATCAAGGTGTGAGATGAAGAGGAAGGGATTCCTAATTTCCAAGTTAAAATATTCCAAGTGATTGCTGCAGAAAGCGCCGCCATAACAACGATAGATGGATTGGATCCAAATGCGACGACAACATCTTCTTTAATAATTTTTGCGATTGTGTCTGCAACTCCAAATTCTCCAATGATAAATTTGGCAATGAAGAAAGCAACAAAATTGAAGAATGCAGCCCATATAACGGCTTGAATAGGAGTTAAAACCTTTGTAGTAACAACCGTTGCAATAGAGTTTGCGGCATCGTGAAAACCATTTAAGAAATCAAATAAAATGGCTAAGCCGATAATGATAAATAATACAGTTAATTGCATGGCGCAAATTTAAAACTTTATTAAACTTATCATTTATCAATTTCGAAAATTATTTCAAAAATAAAAAAGGAGCTAATAAAAGCTCCTAAATATTAATGATATTGATTGTTATTTTTAAACAAATAATGTTACGATGTAGTAGATTAATGCAGCTAATAATGCAGAGACTGGGATAGTAAGAACCCACGCCCAAAGTAAACTGATTGTAACTCCCCAACGAACTGCAGATACACGTTTCGTTAAACCTACACCAATAATAGAACCTGTAATTGTATGCGTTGTAGAAACTGGAATTCCGAAATGCTCAGAAATATAAAGCGTCATTGCTCCAGAAGTTTCAGCAACTACACCTTCCAATGGCGTTACTTTTGTAATTTTAGAACCCATCGTTTTGATGATTTTCCATCCACCACCCATTGTACCTAATGCGATAACAACAAACGATGTAATAGGAACCCACATCCAATGCGCTACGAAATACTGGAATTTATCTTCTGCTTGTACATAAGCCGGATCAAAATCGACATTAATGTGATAAAAGATAACCGCTGCTCCAATAATACCCATTACTTTTTGCGCATCATTCATACCATGTCCTAAAGAGAAAAGAGCAGAAGAAACTAATTGTAATTTCTTGAACCACCATTCTGCTTTTGCAGGTTTGGCTCTTTTGCAAATATGAAGCGTGATTATGGTTAATATCGAGGCGATAATCATACCAATTAATGGTGCTAATACGATAAAGCAAATAATTGGAATTACTTTTTTGTAAACAATTACATCTTCTCCACCAGCAGAAAAACCACCGGCGTGAGCTAATGCAGCTCCAATGAAACCACCAATTAATGTATGAGAAGAAGAAGAAGGAATACCAAACTTCCATGTTAATAAGTTCCAAGAAATTGCAGCGATAATTCCAGCTAAAATAACTTCTAGTGTAATAAAATGCTCGTTAATCGACTTTGCAATAGTGTTACCAATCTTAAATTCTCCAATCCAATAAACTGAAATAAAGTAAGCAGCAAAGTTGAATGCGGCAGCCCAAAGTACAGCTTGAAAAGGCGTTAAAACCTTAGTTGCAACAATGGTAGCAATTGAGTTTGCGGCGTCGTGAAAACCATTAATATAATCAAAAACAAAAGCTAAGACGATAATAGTAATCAATAACATTCCTGGCGTAGACGATAACATGCTCGAAAACGCTGAAAAAAAATCTGTCATAATCTTTTAGATTAAGTTTTGGTTATGAATGTTTTACCGCTACAGCTTCCAATACGTTAGCAACACTTTTACACTTGTCTGTTGCAGATTCTAATGAAGATAAAACCTCCTTATACTTGATGATATTTTTAACATCAGTTTCGTTTTCGAAAATTTCCTGAACTGCTTTATCAAAAATACGATCCGATTTATTTTCTAATTTATTGATTCGTTCACATATTTCGTAAATACGATTTACGTTTCTCAAATCTTTCAATTGCTCAATTCCCTCTCCGATTAATTGACAAGCCTCTAAGTTAACAGCTGTAATTTTGCGGATAGATTTTGTAATTTTATCTACTTGATAAATATTGATACGATTCGCTGCTCCATTTAAATTATCTGCAACATAATCGATAGATTTTACTAATTGATAAATATCTTCTCTGTCAAAAGGTGTGATAAAGTTTTTGCTTAACTCTAAATTTGTTTTTTGAGTAAGATATTCAATTTTGCTTTCTATCTTAGAAATTTGCGCGATGTAATCTTCGCGTTCTTCAACTGGAGCGTTTACACATTCATGTAACAATTCAGCTAATTTGATTAAACTTTTTGAAGCTTCCTCGAACAAAGGATAGAATACTTTATCCTTCGGAGTAAATAATTTAAAAAATGAGTTTACCGACATTCAATAATGTTTTGAAGTGCAAAATTAATTTTTCTAATGTAAAATTAACATTAAATAAATATTATGCGAACGTTTTTATTAAAATATATCGATAATTATATGATATTCAGATTAATTAAAAATACGAAAAGTTATTAGCTTAGAGAAAAATAATATAGGATAAAGTTTTAATAAATTTTGTTGTCAATAGATGTAGATAAGATACTATCACTTATCAAAAATTAGGTTTATTGATAATTTACTTGTTTTGTTATTCTTGAATTAAAATTCTGTAAAATATAGTTTATAATTCTTTAAAAAATTATAAATCAATGTAAAATAAATCCATTATTATTTGTTTTTGTATAAATTATTTGTAGTTTTGCATGCCCAAAAAATGGGTTTAATCCAAATTTAAAAGGAAATTTAATTAGTATGCCAACAATTCAACAATTAGTTAGAAAAGGTAGAAAAAAACTAACCAAGAAGAGTAAATCGGCTGCATTGGAATCATGTCCACAACGCCGCGGTGTTTGTACACGTGTTTACACTACAACTCCTAAGAAACCTAACTCAGCAATGCGTAAAGTTGCTCGTGTTAGATTAACAAACGGGAAAGAAGTTAACGCGTACATCGGTGGTGAAGGTCATAATCTTCAAGAGCACTCGATAGTATTGGTTAGAGGAGGTAGAGTTAAAGATTTACCAGGTGTGCGTTACCACATTGTACGTGGAGCGTTAGATACTGCGGGAGTAAACGGACGTACTCAACGTAGAAGTAAGTATGGAGCGAAACGTCCTAAAGATGCTAAAAAATAAATTTAAGGTAAGATGAGAAAGACAAGAGCTAAAAAAAGACCTTTACTTCCAGATCCTAAATTTAATGATCAGTTAGTAACTCGTTTCGTAAACAACTTAATGTACGACGGAAAAAAATCTGTAGCATTCAAAATTTTCTATGATGCGTTAGAAATCGTAGATTCTCGTAAAGAAGATGCAGAAAAAACTTCATTAGACATTTGGAAAGAAGCATTATCTAATGTAATGCCTCACGTAGAAGTACGTTCTCGCCGTGTTGGTGGAGCTACATTCCAAATTCCAATGGAAATTCGTCCAGACCGTAAAATTTCAACAGCAATGAAATGGTTAATCAAATATTCTCGTAACAGAAACGAGAAATCGATGGCTCAAAAATTAGCTGGAGAAATTATTGCAGCTGCTAAAGAGGAAGGATCTGCCGTTAAAAAACGTCAAGATACTCACAAAATGGCAGAAGCTAACAAAGCATTCTCTCACTTTAGATTCTAATACAAGATGGCAAGAGATTTAAAATACACAAGAAACATTGGTATTGCTGCTCACATCGATGCAGGAAAAACTACAACGACAGAGCGTATCTTATTCTATTCAGGTAAGAATCACAAAATTGGAGAAACTCACGAAGGATCAGCTACAACTGACTGGATGGAGCAAGAAGCTGAAAGAGGTATTACAATTACTTCTGCAGCTGTAACAGTAGATTGGACATTCCCAACAGAACAAGGTAAACCATTACCAGACGCTAAAGGGTACCACTTTAATATTATCGACACTCCTGGTCACGTTGACTTTACAGTAGAGGTAAACCGTTCTTTACGTGTTTTAGATGGTTTAGTTTTCTTATTCTCAGCAGTAGATGGAGTTGAACCTCAATCTGAAACAAACTGGCGTTTAGCAGATAACTATAAAGTTCCTCGTTTAGGTTTCGTTAACAAAATGGACCGTCAAGGAGCTGACTTCTTAAATGTATGTCGTCAAGTACGTGAAATGTTAGGGTCAAATGCTGTTCCTATTGTATTACCAATCGGTGACGAAGCAGACTTTAAAGGAGTTGTAGATTTAATTAAAAACCGTGCAATTGTATGGCATGATGAGAATCATGGTTCTACATTTGATGTTGTTGAAATCCCAGCTGATATGGTTGACGATGTAAGACAATTCCGTGGTCAATTAATTGAAGAAGTAGCTGCGTATGACGAGAACTTATTAGAGAAGTACATGGAGGACGAAAACTCTATTACTGAAGAAGAAGTTCACGCTGCATTACGTGCTGCAACATTAGATATGTCTATCATCCCAATGACTTGTGGATCTTCGTTCAAAAACAAAGGTGTACAATTCATGTTAGATGCTGTATGTCGTTACTTACCATCACCAAGTGATAAAGAAGCGATCCCAGGAACTGACCCAAAAACTGACGAGCCTATCTCAAGAAAACCTTCAGTTGATGAGCCATTCGCAGCATTAGCATTCAAAATTGCTACTGACCCATTCGTAGGTCGTTTAGCATTCTTCCGTGCTTATTCAGGTGGATTAGACGCTGGATCTTACGTATTAAATACTCGTTCTGGTAACAAAGAACGTATTTCTCGTATCTTCCAAATGCACGCTAACAAACAAGAGCCTATCGAGAGAATCGAAGCAGGTGATATTGGAGCTGCAGTAGGTTTCAAAGATATCAAAACAGGAGATACTTTATGTGATGAAAAAGCCCCTATCGTATTAGAGTCTATGGACTTCCCAGATCCAGTAATTGGTATCGCAGTTGAGCCTAAAACGAAAGCTGACGTTGATAAATTAGGTATGGCTTTAGCTAAATTAGCTGAAGAAGATCCAACATTCCAAGTAAAAACTGATGAGGCTTCTGGTCAAACAGTTATTTCTGGTATGGGTGAGTTACACTTAGATATCATCGTTGACCGTTTAAA
Source organism: Empedobacter sp. UBA3239 (assembly GCF_002362875.1). Classification (NCBI taxonomy): domain Bacteria; kingdom Pseudomonadati; phylum Bacteroidota; class Flavobacteriia; order Flavobacteriales; family Weeksellaceae; genus Empedobacter; species Empedobacter sp. UBA3239. The sequence goes on from NZ_DEVJ01000085.1 coordinate 35,688, forward strand.
ACGTGAATTTAAAGTAGAGGTTAACCAAGGTGAGCCTCAAGTAGAGTACAAAGAATCATTCTCTCGTCCAGCTAATCACCGTGAGGTTTACAAAAAACAATCAGGTGGTCGTGGTAAATTTGCTGATATCGTTTTCGAAATGGGACCAGCAGATGAAGGAAAAGTAGGTTTAGAATTCGTTTCAGAAATTAAAGGTGGTAACGTTCCTAAAGAATTTATCCCTTCTATTGAGAAAGGTTTTAAAGCTGCAATGAAGAATGGACCTTTAGCAGGATTCGAAATGGATTCGTTAAAAGTTACTTTAAAAGATGGATCTTTCCACCCTGTGGATTCTGACCAATTATCTTTCGAGTTAGCTGCTCAAATGGGTTACAAAGCTGCTGCAAAAGCCGCTGGTGCTCAAATCTTAGAGCCTATCATGAAGTTAGAGGTTTTAACTCCAGAAGAAAACATGGGTGATATTGTAGGTGACTTAAACCGTCGTCGTGGTCAAGTATCAGGAATGGATGATAGAAATAACGCTAAAGTTATTAAAGCTATGGTTCCATTAGCAGAAATGTTCGGATATGTAACTTCATTACGTACATTATCTTCTGGTCGTGCTACATCTACAATGGAATTCGATCACTACGCTCCAGCACCAACAAACGTGTCTGAAGCTGTAATCGCTAAAGCAAAAGGTAACGCTTAATTCAAGAAAAATGAGTCAAAAAATTAGAATAAAATTAAAATCTTACGATTATTCTTTAGTTGATAAATCAGCTGAAAAAATCGTAAAAACTGTAAAAGCTACAGGAGCTGTTGTTAATGGACCAATTCCATTACCAACTCACAAAAGAATCTTTACAGTTTTAAGATCTCCACACGTTAACAAAAAATCTCGCGAGCAATTTCAATTATCAGCTCACAAAAGATTATTAGACATTTATTCTTCTTCATCTAAAACAGTTGATGCTTTAATGAAGTTAGAATTACCTAGTGGTGTTGAAGTAGAAATTAAAGTATAGTTAGCTGTATTTTAAATAAATATAAACCCTGAGACGTGCACATCTCAGGGTTTTTTTATGAATTGCTATTAAGAATGCTTTGATTGATATTTTTCGCTGTTTGTAAACTTTTGAAAAATAATCAATTGAAAGTTTGTTGTTTACAAATTAATTCATACATTTGCATGCTAATTTTAGAGAAGATCTCTAGTGGTCGAAAGTCCACATTCTCTGAAATATTAAACAAATTATTAACATATTTTAATCAAATGTCAGGTATCATTGGTAAAAAAATCGCGATGACTAGCTTATTTGATGAGAACGGGAAAAATATTCCTGTGACAATCGTAGAGGCTGGGCCATGTGTGGTTACTCAAGTCAGAACCGTAGAGAAAGATGGGTACGTTGCTGCTCAACTTGGTTTCGATGACGCAAAAGAAAAAAACACGACTAATGCTTTAAAAGGTCACTTTAAAAAAGCAGGAACGACTCCAAAGAGAAAGTTAGTTGAGTTTTACGGTGAAGAATTCGTGAACTCTTTAACTCTAGGAGGAGAAGTTAACGTTGAATTATTCAACGAAGGAGAATTTGTAAGCATTACAGGTACTTCAAAAGGAAAAGGTTTCCAAGGTGTTGTTAAACGTCATGGTTTCGGTGGGGTAGGTCAAGCTACACACGGTCAACATAACCGTTTAAGAGCTCCAGGTTCTATCGGTGCTGGTTCAGATCCATCTCGTGTATTCAAAGGAATGCGTATGGCTGGAAGAATGGGTGGTAAACAAGTTACTGTTCAGAACTTAAAAGTACTTAAAGTGGATACTGAGAAAAATCTTTTAATTGTTAAAGGTGCTATCCCAGGTCCTAAAAATTCATACGTAATCGTTAGAAGATGGAAGTAGTAGTATTAAACATCAAAGGTCAAGAAACTGGAAGAACAGTATCTTTAGACGAGGCAGTTTTCGGAATTGAGCCTTCTACACACACAGTGTACTTAGAAGTTAAACAATATTTAGCAGCTCAACGCCAAGGAACGCACAAAGCAAAAGAAAGAGCTGAGATTGCGGGATCAACTCGTAAAATCAAAAAGCAAAAAGGAACAGGTACAGCTCGTGCTGGTTCTATCAAATCTCCAGTGTTTAGAGGAGGAGGTAGAGTTTTCGGACCACGTCCAAGAAACTACTCTTTCAAATTAAACAAAGCACAAAAGAGATTAGCTAAAAAATCAGTTTTATCACAAAAGTTAGCTGAGAATGAAATCAAAGTTGTTGAAAACTTTTCTTTCGAAGCTCCAAGAACTAAAGAGTTCAAAACTGTTTTAACTGATTTAGGATTAGAGAACACAAAATCATTATTCGTATTAGGTGAATCTAATAGCAATGTATATTTATCTTCTCGTAACTTACAAAAAGTTAAAGTTGTTACAACTGAGGAATTAAATGTATTTGATTTAATCAATGCTTCTCAAATCGTATTTTTAGAAGGTTCTTTAGCAACAGTTCAAGAAAATTTAACAAAATAAGACGAAGAAAATGGGAATCATAATTAAACCAGTAATTTCAGAAAAAGCAACTAATAACAGTGAGTTGTTAGGGCAATATTCGTTTTATGTAGACACAAAAGCTAACAAAATTCAAATTAAAGAAGCTGTAGAAAAAACTTACGGTGTATCTGTAGTTTCTGTTAGTACTTTAGTATCTGCTCCAAAAGTAAAAACTCGTTACACAAAAACAGGTTTTCAAACTGGAAAAACAAATAAGTTGAAAAAAGCGATCGTTAGCTTAGCTGAAGGTCAAGAAATAGAGTTGTTCGGATAATTTAAGAATTAAAAAATGTCAGTAAGAAAATTAAAACCTATCACCCCGGGACAACGTTTTAGAGTGGTTAATGAATTTGCGGCAGTAGATAAAAATGCTAAGCCAGAAAAGACATTAGTTGAAGGAAAATCTAAATCGGGTGGACGTAACAACACTGGTAAAATGACAATGCGTTATATCGGTGGTGGACACAAACAAAAATATCGTATCATCGACTTCAAACGTGATAAAGAAGGTGCTGCAACTGTAGAATCTGTACAATACGATCCAAACAGAACTGCATTCATCGCTTTATTATCTTACGAAGATGGTGAAAAACGTTACATTATTGCTCAAAATGGTTTGAAAGCTGGACAAGTAATTGTTTCAGGTGAAAACGTAGAACCAGAAGTAGGTAATGCTATGAAGCTTAAAAATATGCCATTAGGTACAGTAATCTCTTGTATTGAATTACGTCCAGGGCAAGGAGCAGTTATGGCAAGAAGTGCAGGTACTTATGCTCAATTAGTTGCGCGTGATGGTAAATATGCTATCGTTAAGTTACCAAGTGGTGAATCAAGAATGATTTTAGTGGAGTGTAAAGCAACAGTAGGTGTTGTTTCTAACACAGACCATCAGTTAGAAGTTTCTGGTAAAGCTGGTCGTTCTAGATGGCAAGGTCGTCGTCCAAGAACTCGTCCAATGGTTATGAACCCTGTAGATCACCCAATGGGTGGTGGTGAAGGTCGTGCGACAGGAGGTATCCCTCGTTCTCGTAACGGTATTCCAGCGAAAGGTTACAAAACTCGTGACAAGAAGAAAGCGTCTAACAAATATATTGTTGAAAGAAGAAAAAAATAATTTATGGCACGTTCATTAAAAAAAGGACCATTCATCCACTATAAATTAGAAAAGAAAGTTCTTGCTAACGTAGAAAGCGGTAGCAAAAACGTGATCAAAACATGGTCAAGAGCATCAATGATTTCTCCTGATTTTGTTGGTCAAACAATCGCAGTACACAACGGAAAGCAATTTATTCCTGTTTATGTTACTGAGAATATGGTAGGTCATAAATTAGGTGAGTTCGCTCCTACACGTACTTTTAGAGGTCATGCCGGAGCTAAAAACAAAGGAAAAAAATAGTAAAGGGCCATGGGATCTAGAAAAAGATTAAGTAACGAAAGAATCAAAGAAGCTAACAAGCAGGTAGCTTTTGCGAAATTAAATAATGTTCCTACTTCTCCTCGTAAGATGAGATTAGTAGTAGATATTATCCGTGGAGTTGAAATTCAAAAAGCTTTAGGTATTTTAAAATATACTAAAAACCACGCTTCAATCCGTTTAGAGAAATTGTTATTAAGCGCTATCGCTAACTGGCAAATCAAAAATGAAGGAGCTGATGTTGAAGAAGCTGGATTATATGTTAAAGAAATCTCTGTTGATAGTGCACGTCAATTAAAAAGAATTCGTACTGCACCTCAAGGTAGAGCACATAGAATCAGAAAACGTTCAAACCATGTAACTTTGGTTTTAGGAACTAAAGAAGATAAACAAAAAGTACAAGATTAAGAATATGGGACAAAAAACTAATCCAATCGGAAATCGTTTAGGAATCATCAGAGGATGGGATTCTAACTGGTACGGTGGAAATGATTACGGTGATAAAATTGCAGAAGATGCAAAAATTCGTACTTATTTAAGAGCACGTTTGTCTAAAGCCGGAGTTTCTCGTATTTACATCGATCGTACTTTAAAATTAGTTACAGTAACTGTAACTACTGCTCGTCCAGGTATCATTATTGGTAAAGGTGGACAAGAAGTTGACAAATTAAAAGAAGAGTTAAAGAAAATCACTGGTAAAGAGGTTCAAATTAACATCTTCGAAATTAAGAGACCAGAATTAGATGCAATCTTAGTAGGGGATAGTATCGCTCGTCAAATTGAGAATCGTATTTCTTACCGTCGTGCTATTAAAATGGCAATTCAATCAGCAATGAGAATGAACGCAGAAGGAATCAAAGTTCAAATCTCTGGTCGTTTAAACGGTGCAGAGATGGCACGTTCTGAAACTTATAAAGATGGACGTATTCCTTTGTCTACATTCCGTGCAGACATTGATTACCACATTTCAGAAGCTCATACAACTTATGGTCGTTTAGGGATCAAAGTATGGATCATGAAAGGTGAGGTATATGGTAAGAGAGAATTATCTCCTTTAGTTGGATTACAGAAAAAACAAAAAAAGTCTGACAACAACAGAAAGGGAGGTGAAAGATCTAATAATAGAAAGCGATAATTTAGTTTAACAACTAACATAAAGAATTAAGTAGATATGTTATCACCGAGAAGAGTAAAGTTTAGAAAAACCCAAAAAGGTAAGATGAAAGGTGTTTCTCACAGAGGAACTCAATTAGCTTACGGGACTTTCGGGATCAAATCTTTAGACGAAGCGTTTATTACAGCACGTCAAATCGAGGCAGCTCGTATTGCTGCAACTCGTTTCATGAAGAGAGAGGGTCAATTATGGATTAAAATATTTCCAGATAAACCAATTACTAAGAAACCAGCAGAGGTACGTATGGGTAAAGGTAAAGGTGCACCAGAATATTGGGTAGCTCCTGTACAACCAGGTCGTATCTTATTCGAAGTAGGAGGTGTGCCAGTAGAGGTTGCAACTGAAGCATTGCGTTTAGCAGCTCAGAAGTTACCTGTTAAGACTAAGTTTATCGTTGCACGTGATTTCCAAAATTAATAATTTCAAAAATTAAGAAAAAATGAAAGCAGCAGATATTAGAAATCTAAGTGTTGAGGAGTTACAAGCTAAAATAGCTGAAGAACAAGCGAACTACGATCAATTAAAATTGACAAACGCTGTTTCTCCTGTAGCAAATCCAATCGGTATTAGAGACTTACGCAGAACAATTGCTCGTTTGAATACCGTGTTAAACGAAAAACAATCATAACAGTAATCTGTAACTGATGGAAAGAAAATTAAGAAAAGAAAGAGTAGGTTTAGTTACATCAAACAAAATGGAAAAAACCATTGTTGTAGCTGAAACTAAGAAGCAAAAGCACCCATTCTATGGGAAATTCGTTTTAAAAACGAAGAAATATACAGCGCACGACGAAAATAACGAGTGTAACGAAGGTGACACAGTGCGTATCATGGAGACTCGTCCTTTGTCTAAAAACAAAAGATGGAGATTAGTAGAAATCATTGAAAGAGCTAAATAAGATAAGTTATGTTACAACAAGAATCTAGATTAAAAGTTGCAGATAACACAGGAGCTCGTGAAGCATTAGTAATCCGCGTTTTAGGTGGTACTAAAAGAAGATACGCATCAGTAGGTGACAAAATCGTAGTTGCGATCAAAGAAGCTACACCTTCAGGAAACGTTAAAAAAGGTGCTGTATCAAAAGCTGTTGTAGTTAGAACTAAAAAAGAAGTTCGTAGAAAAGACGGTTCATATATCCGTTTCGACGATAATGCATGTGTATTATTGAACACTCAAGGAGAAATGCGTGGTACTCGTGTATTCGGTCCAGTTGCTCGTGAGTTACGTGATAAAGAATATATGAAAATTGTATCATTAGCCCCAGAGGTATTATAATAGAACAACATGGCAAAGTTAAAAATTAAAAAAGGAGACAAAGTAGTCGTTTTATCAGGATCTAACAAAGGTCAAACTGGTACTGTGTTACGCGTATTCCCTGACAAAGCTAAAGCTATCGTTGAAGGGGTTAATATTGCAAAAAAACGTGTAAAGCCAAGCGCACAAAATCCACAAGGTGGAGTTGTTGAAAAAGAAGCTCAAATCTATTTATGTAAATTGGCTTTAGTAGATCCAGAAACTGGGAAAGCAACGAAAGTAGCGATCAAAGAAGAAGGAGGGAAAAAAGTAAGAATTGCTAAAAAATCAGGAAAAGCTATCTAAGATGAGTACAACAACATACACACCTCGTCCGCAGGTTAAATATAAAGAAGAGATTGTAGCTGCTCTTAAAGAAGAGTTCGGATACAAATCTATTATGCAAGTTCCTAAATTAGAGAAAATTGTTTTATCTCAAGGTTTAGGTGCGGCTACAGCTGACAAAAAAATCGTTGATTACGCTATCGAAGAGTTAGAATTAATCACTGGTCAAAAAGCAGTAGGAACAATTTCTAAGAAAGATGAAGCAGCTTTCAAATTACGTAAAGGAATGCCAATTGGTGCTAAAGTAACTTTACGTGGTGAGAAAATGTACGAATTCTTAGATCGTTTAGTATCTGCAGCTTTACCACGTGTACGTGACTTTAGCGGTATTTCTTCTACAGGTTTCGACGGTAGAGGTAACTATAACTTAGGTATCAAAGAGCAAATTATCTTCCCAGAAATTAATATTGATAAAATCAAGAAAATTCAAGGTTTAGATATTACCTTTGTAACTTCAGCGAACACAGATAAAGAAGCAAAAGCTTTATTATCTAAATTCGGATTACCATTTACTAAAGAAAAATAAGAAGTCATGGCTAAAGAATCAATGAAAGCGCGTGAGCGCAAAAGAGAAGCATTAGTTGCTAAATATGCTGCGAAACGTCAAGCTTTATTAGAAGCTGGTGACTACGAAGCATTACAAAAATTACCTAAAAACGCTTCTCCTGTACGTTTACACAACCGTTGTAAATTAACAGGTCGTCCAAGAGGATACATGAGAACTTTCGGGATCTCTCGTGTAACTTTCCGCGAAATGGCGAACGAAGGGTTAATCCCAGGTGTTAAAAAAGCGTCTTGGTAATTTACCAATAGCTTTAGAAATATTAAATCCTTACTCTTTATTGAGTAAGGATTTTTTTGTTTTTGTAAGGTTTATATTTCTTTGATCAATTCCCTAAAATCAGCTATGTAATTTGGCTGAAGACAAAAATCTGAATTGTTGTAAATTTTATAATTTAAACCAGCATCTTTTGCTGAATTAATTCCGGTGAGTGAATCTTCGATAACTAAAACTTCTTCCTTTTGCTTTTCGCATAATGATAAAGCTTTTAAATAAGGTTCTGCATTTGGTTTGCCTTTTGAAACATCATCTGCTGAAATAGTGTGATCAAAATAGGAATGAAGTTTTAATTGTTGAAAAGCATACTTAATTTGTCTTCTAGAGGAATTGGAAACAAGAACAATTTGAATTTGATTGGCTTTTAAATGTTCCAACATCTCAGCAACGTGGTCATTTAATTGTACAAACTGATGAAAGTTTTCGACATAAAATTTTTCTGTCCAATCGATTATTTCCTCGTACAAATGATTTGTAAAGCGTTGCTGATTTTCTAACATCAATTGGATTGCTTCATTTGTTGTGAAATTCATTCCGTCATTTTCTACCAAACATATCGTATCCAACCGATATATTTTAATGACTTCATCAAACATCAGCTCCCATAATTGTTGACTATTTACGATTACCCCATCAAAATCAAAAAAGATGGCATTTATTTTCTTTCCCATGTGATATTTTCATAAGATGCATTCCAAAACTGAAATTCTAATTCGCTTGCTTTGACAAAAGCTTCTAGCATTTGTTCTTTTATTTTTTCAGTTGCTCCTTCTGCAATCTTATCAACATAACTTTTCGCTTTTTTTACACCTTCACCAAATTCATCTCCACTATAGGTCTCAATCCATTTTTGATATGGATTATTTTCTTTTGTTTGATTTTTGATGATTTCATCACCAACTTCTTTATAAATCCAAAAGCAAGGCAAAACAGCAGCTAATGCAATTTCAATAGGTTCGAATGCAGCTGTACTTTTTAAGAAATGTGAATAATGGTGACAAACAGGTTGTGTTTCGATGATGATGTTTTGCGATAATCCAAAATCCTCAAAATAGGATTCGTGTAAAGCACGTTCAACAATTAATGCATTTTTTCCGAATTCGAAAAAGTCAATGGCTTGTTGATTGTCTTCAGATTTTGATCCAATGGCAGCTAATACTCGCCCAAAATGTTCCAAATATTTTGCATCTTGTAACATGTAAAACTGAAATTTCTCTATTGGTAATGACCCATTTTGCAATTCAATTATAAAAGGCATATTTAGAATATCATTGTAAATAGGCGCGATGGTTTCCCAAGCTTTAGTTGTGAATGTCATAGGTTTTTAATTTTTGTGGATTAAATAAATGATTAAGAGGTCCATTTCCTTTTCCAATTGTTAGGTCTTTACTTCCTAATATTGCTTGTTCAACATATTCTTGTGCTAGTTGTACACTTTGTGTGAGTGAAACCCCCAAAGCTAAATTACACGCAATTGCAGAAGATAGTGTGCAGCCTGAACCATGCGTATTTTTTGTCTCTATTTTTTGAGAGGTATAACTTTGTACAGGTTGTTCTTTTTGAAATAAATAACTGATAATTTTTTCTTGCTGAAGATGTCCGCCTTTTAATAAAAGATTCTGACAACCTAAATTTAAAATCGTTTCTCCATAAGAAAGCATCAATTCAGCAGAATCAATTTTATGATTTACCAAAATACTTGCTTCATCAAGATTTGGCGTGATAAGCGTGGCCAAAGGAAAAAGCTTTTCTATGCAAGCTTCAAGTGTTTCTTCTTTGATTAACCGATGTCCACTTGTCGCAACCATGACAGGGTCATAAACAATCGGTCTATTGTAATTTTTTAATTCCTCTGAAATGATATGAACCAATTCAACACTATGAACCATTCCAATTTTTATTGCATCAGGATAAATATCCTCTAATATGGATTGAATTTGTTCACGAATTGCTTGTGCAGGAATTTCGTAAATATTTTGTACGCCTTGTGTATTTTGAACAGGCAAGGCTGTCAATACATTTGTTGCATAACAGCCATGAGCGGAAATTGTTTTGGTATCAGCTTGTATGCCAGCGCCACCGCTTCCGTCAAATCCGGCAATTGTTAAGACACTATATGCTTTTTGGATGGTATTCATTTTCGTTAATAATTTGTTTTAAAATTTGGGCAGATTTTTTTGGATTTTTGCTTCCGCAAATTGCAGAAACAATTGCAACACTATCTGCACCGGCTTGTATGATTTTAGCAATATTACTTTCATTAATTCCGCCAATTGCAATCAATGGTTTTGATGTTTTAGTTTTCAAAAATTTTAATCCTTCAAAACCCCACTCAGTAATCGTATTGGTTTTTGTTGGAGTCGAAAATATTGGACTTACCCCTAAATGATGTACATATTTCATTTCATCATCATTCAACTGTTTGATAATTTCTAAAGACCAACCAATATTTTTTAGAGCTTGTGCATTTTTGTGAATTTCAGAAGGTAATATATCCGACTGCCCGACATGTATTCCTCAAGCGTTAACAGCGGTTGCGACTTCTAATGAATCGTTAATAATCAAAGGGATATTGTAGTGATCCGTAATTTTTTTTAATATTGTAGCTTTTGAAATATACTCGCTGACAGTGCAATTTTTTTCCCGAAGCTGAATGATATCAACCCCACCTATAATTGCTTGCTCTGCAACATCTAACCAGTGAAGATGCGTACAATCTTTTTCAGAAATGACTAAATACAAAGGATAAGGAAAAGTAGGATTAATCTTCATGAACTGAGATTTTCAAATTTGCTTGAATTTCTTCTGCAGATATATGGTATAACGTGTCATACAAATTCATTTGTAAGGTTCCTGGGCCATTACTTTTTTTCTGTGCCAATTCACCTGCTAAACTAAATATGGCCATGCCGCTAAGCGTTTCGAGGAAAGGATTTTTATTAAGGCCAATAAAAGCACCGATGCTAGCTGTTGCTGAACAACCTAAACCAGTAACTTTAGTCATCAATTCATGACCATTTTTAATTTCAATTATCGGATTGTTGGATACAATAAAATCTGAAGCACCTGAAATGCAAACAACAGATCCAATTTTCTGGTTTAAATTGTGTGCTGCTTTTATCGCTTGATTACTTTGATGTGTACTGTCGACTCCTTTTCCCTGAACAGCTTCGAAGGTATCTAAAGCTAAAATTTCTGAAGCATTTCCTCTTATGACAGTAGGATGATAGCGAAGCAGTTCTTTTATAAGTTCATTTCTGAAAGTTGAAATTCCAGCTCCAACAGGGTCTAATACCCAAGGTTTATTCAGTTGATCTGCTTTTTTTGCTGCAATTAGCATGCTTTCTGCCCAATAATCATCAAGAGTTCCGATATTGATGACTAATGCATTTGAGATTTTGACGATATTTTCCACTTCTTTGTGTGCATGTATCATAACAGGCGATGCTCCAATTGCCAAAAGAGCATTTGCAGTATTGTTCATTACCACAAAATTGGTGATGTTGTGAACAAGCGGATTTTTTGTCCGGACAGCATGTAAATTTTGAATAATTAGATTTTCCATTAATTGATAATTTTTTAGATGAAACAATTAATGGCTAAAGAGGATTTTCTTTGAAAATAAAGCGTTGCAAATATTAAATAATTGCATATATATTGCTTTTCCCTACGTCGGTGTTAACCGTATCAGGTTCAAAGGGACTCTCTCAATTCTTTTCAGAATACCCCTAAAGCCAAATCAAATTTATATAAATTGTTTTGACTTTCAGCTATTTTTTAAGAATAAAAATAGAAGATTACATCAAGAATTAATTGTTGAGATCGATTAAAATGATAAATAAATATAAAGATTGAGTTTCATGTTTTATCTTAATTCCTAGTTATAAAACGATTAAAAATAAATTATTTAGATTAATAGTTTGTAATTAAAAAATATGCAATATATTTGCAACCCAAATGCATAGTGCATTTTGGTAAAAGTTTAATTTTAAAAGTAGTGCTTACGCGCTATACTATAGAATTATTTATGTATACAGATCCAATTTCAGATTTTCTAACTCGCGTTAGAAATGCAATGATGGCAGGACACAAAGTAGTGGAAATCCCTGCATCTAAAATTAAAAAAGAGATCACTAAGATCTTATTTGAACAAGGTTACATCTTGAACTACAAATTCGAAGGACAAGATCAACCTCAAGGAACAATCAAAATCGCTTTAAAGTACGACAAAGTTACTAAAGAGCCAGCTATCCGTAAAATCAAAAGAGCTTCAACTCCAGGTTTACGTCAATACGCAGGATCTAAAGAATTACCTCGTGTATTAAACGGTTTAGGTGTTGCTATCATCTCAACTTCTAAAGGTGTGATGACAGACAAACAAGCTCGTCAAGAGAATGTAGGTGGTGAAGTTTTATGTTTTGTTTATTAATCTTTTAAAAAATTAAGAAATTATGTCAAGAATAGGACACGCACATATCAACATCCCTGCTGCAGCAACTGTTGAATTTAAAGATAACGTAGTTACTGTAAAAGGTAGCAACATTACAATGACAAGAGAGTTAAAAGAAGGATTTGATGTAACGATCGAAGACGGAGTTTTAACTGTAGTTCGTCCAAACGATTCTAAAGATAACAAAGCTTTACATGGTTTATACCGTTCATTAATCAATAACATGATTACTGGTGTAACAGAAGGTTTCAAAAAACAATTAGAATTAGTTGGTGTTGGTTATAGAGCATCTAACAACGGACAAAAATTAGATTTGTCATTAGGTTTCTCTCACAATATCGTTATTGAATTACCTACAGAAATTAAAGTTGAAACTTTAACAGAAAAAGGTAAAAACCCAATTATTACATTATCATCTCATGATAATCAATTATTAGGAATGATCGTAGCGAAAATTCGTTCTTACCGTAAGCCAGAGCCTTACAAAGGAAAAGGAATTAAATTCGTAGGAGAAATTATTAGAAGAAAAGCAGGTAAATCTGCATAAAAATCATTGAAAAATGGCATTATCTAAAGTAGAAAAAAGACAAAAAATAAAAAGACGCGTGCGTCGAAATATTTTTGGAACAGAAACTAAACCTCGTTTATCAGTTTACCGTTCTAACAAAGAAATTTACGCTCAAATTATTGACGATAACAATGGAGTAACTTTAGCTTCTGCATCATCTCGTGAAAAAGGTGTTGCTGAAGGTACAAAAACTGAAGTATCTACATCTGTTGGTAAAGCTTTAGCTGCAAAAGCTATCGCAAAAGGAATTGAAACTGTAGTTTTTGACCGTAACGGTTTCGTGTATCATGGTAGAATCAAAGCTTTAGCTGAAGGAGCTAGAGAAGGTGGATTAAAATTCTAAAAAAGAGAAAGAAATTATGTTAGGATTTAAAAACGTAGAAAGAGTAAAACCAACAGGATTAGATTTAAAAGATCGTTTAGTTGGAGTACAACGTGTTACTAAAGTAACAAAAGGAGGTAGAGCATTCGGATTCTCTGCTATTGTTGTAGTAGGAGATGGTAATGGTGTTGTAGGTTACGGTTTAGGGAAATCTAAAGATGTAGCTTCTGCAATCGCTAAAGCAATCGAAGATGCTAAGAAAAACTTAGTACGTGTTCCATTATTTAACAACACAATTCCTCACGAACAAGAAGCTCGTTTCGGTGGTGCGCAAGTATTCATCCGTCCAGCATCAAAAGGTACAGGGGTAATTGCAGGTGGTACAGTACGTGCGGTATTAGAGTCAGTTGGTGTACATGATGTATTATCAAAATCTAAAGGTTCTTCTAACCCTCACAATGCAGTAAAAGCTACTTTCCGTGCTTTATTAAGCTTACGTTCTGTAGAAACTATTGCACGCCAAAGAGGTATTTCTGTAACTAAAGTATTCAACGGTTAAAAAAAAGTAAAATGAGCAAAGTAAGAGTAAAACAAACACGTAGTGCAATCAACCGTGATAAATCTCAAAAAGCTACATTAGTTGCTTTAGGTTTAAAAAAGTTGAATCAAGTTGTTGAGCACGAATCTACTCCTCAAATCGAAGGAATGATCCGTAAAATCTCACACTTAGTAGTAGTAGAAAGAGCTTAATCGCTTTTAACCTTTTAAAAATTATTAAAAATGAATTTAAGTAATTTAAAACCAGCTGCTGGTTCAGTACAAAATAAATTCCGTAAAGGTAGAGGTGAAGGTAGTGGAAACGGTTTGACAGCAGGTCGTGGACACAAAGGTGCTAAATCTCGTTCTGGTTATTCAAGAAAAATCGGTTTCGAAGGTGGACAAATGCCTTTACAAAGACGTTTACCTAAATTTGGTTTCAAAAACATCAACAGAGTTGAGTACACAGGAATCAATTTAGACACAATTCAACAATTAGTTGATAACAACAAAATTACAGATACTTTAAATAAAGAAACATTAGTTCAGTTAGGATTAGCTCACAAAAATGACTTAGTTAAAATCTTAGGTCGTGGAGAGTTAAAAGCTACTGTTAATGTTACTGCTGATAAATTCACTCAAACAGCTCAAGAGGCTATTGAGAAAGCAGGAGGTAAAGTAGAATTAGTTAACGCTTAAGAATATATTTTATAGATGAAAGGGTTTATACAGACCATAAAAAATATCTGGAGCATAAAAGAATTGAAGGATAAGTTACTTGTAACTATCCTTCTATTGTTGGTTTATAGATTCGGTTCTCATATTCCACTTCCAGGTGTCGATATTAACGAGGTTAATCGTTTTGTTGCAGACCAAGAAAATGCAAATTCAGGAATTTTAGGATTATTAAACTCTTTTACCGGAGGTTCTTTTAAGAGAGCTTCCGTATTTGCGTTAGGAATTATGCCTTATATCTCTGCTTCGATTGTTATACAATTGATGGGATTAGCAGTACCTTACATCCAAAAACTACAAAAAGAAGGAGAAAGCGGACGTAACAAAGTAAATCAAATTACGAGATGGTTAACAATCGGGATTTGTTTGGTGCAAGCACCAGCATACCTTACATTGGTAACTTCTCAAATTTTACCTTACGATCCAACTTCATCATATGCTATCTATGTAATTCCTCCAACCAAATTTTGGTTCTGGTTCCCTTCAACAATTATTTTGATTACAGGGACAATTTTTGCCATGTGGATGGGAGAAAAAATTACTGACAAAGGTATAGGTAACGGTATTTCAATCTTAATTATGGTTGGTATCCTAGCCGACTTACCAAAAGCAATATTTAATGCATTTGAAGTAGACCCTTCAAACGGTATTTTCTTCTTGATAGAAATGTTAGGGTTAATCCTAGTTATTGCAATGTGTATTATGATTGTTGCAGCGGTGCGTAAAGTACCAGTACAATATGTAAGAAGAGCGCAAACTTCAAGTAGTTCATATATGAGATCAGTTACAGATTCTGTACGTTCATATATTCCACTTAAAGTAAATGCAGCAGGTGTAATGCCTATTATCTTCGCACAAGCAATTATGTTTTTACCAGGAACATTGGCAAACTATTTCTTAGACGAAGGAAGTCCAGTAAAAGCATTCTTCGCGAAAATGGCAGATCCATTTACGTGGGAATACAATTTGATCTTCGGATTACTAATTATTATCTTCACATATTTCTATACTGCGATCACAATCCCAGTAAACCAAATGGCAGAAGATCTTAAACGTAACGGAGGAATCATCCCTGGAATCCGTCCTGGAAAAGAAACTGCAAATTTTTTAGACGAAATTTTATCAAAAATTACGTTACCTGGAGCAATTTTACTAACTTTGCTTGCTGTTTTGCCAGCGATTGTAAAATTATTAGGTGTAGAACAGAGCTTAGCAATGTTCTTTGGAGGTACATCAATGTTAATTATGGTGGGAGTTATCTTAGATACTGTACAACAAATTAATACATATTTATTAAATCACCGTTACGATGGTTTAATGTCTTCAGGTAGAACTTCAAGAGATATCTAATAAGATTTTATTAAAAAGATTTATGGCTAAACAAAAACATATTGAACAAGACGGTACGATTACAGAAGCATTATCAAATGCAATGTTCCGTGTCGAATTAGAAAATGGACATGTTGTAACATGTAACATATCTGGTAAAATGCGTATGCACTATATCAAATTATTACCAGGTGATAGAGTTAAAATAGAGATGTCTCCTTACGATTTAACGAAAGGAAGAATATCTTACAGATACTAAAAGAAATAATAACGACTGGTGGTAGAGTTAATGTAGATACGTTAACTCTATCGGATTATAAATAAATTTACAAAGATGAAAATTAGAGCATCCATTAAAAAGAGAAGTGCTGACTGTAAAATTGTGCGTCGTAAAGGACGTTTGTATGTGATCAACAAAAAGAATCCTAAGTTTAAACAAAGACAAGGTTAATTATTTAGAATTATGGCAAGAATTTCAGGTGTAGATTTACCTAAAAACAAAAGAGGGGTAATCGGACTTACATACATTTACGGGATCGGAAGAAGTAGTGCTTCTAAAATCTTAGCTGAAAATAACATTTCAGAAGATACAAAAGTTAGCGAATGGACTGATGAAGAAATCAATGCAATCCGTGCATCGATTAATGAAACTTTCAAAGTAGAAGGTGAATTAAGATCGGAAATCCAATTAAACATTAAACGTTTAATGGATATCGGATGTCAAAGAGGTATTCGTCACAGATTAGGTTTACCATTACGTGGTCAAAGAACAAAAAATAACTCACGTACAAGAAAAGGTAAAAAGAAAACAGTTGCTAACAAGAAAAAAGCCACTAAATAATAAATAGGATCATGGCAAAAAATCAGAAAGTAGTAAAGAAAAGAAAAGTAGTTATTGAAGCTACTGGACAAGCTCATATTCAAGCATCGTTTAACAACGTTATCGTTACTTTAACAAACAAAAACGGTGAAGTTATCTCTTGGTCTTCAGCAGGTAAAATGGGATTCCGTGGATCTAAAAAGAACACTCCTTACGCTGCTCAAGTAGCTGCTCAAGATGCAACAACAGTTGCATACGAAGCAGGATTAAGAAGAGTAAAAGTATTCGTGAAAGGACCAGGTCAAGGTCGTGAATCTGCTATTAGAACAATTCATAACGGTGGTATCGAGGTTTCTGAAATCGTTGATGTTACTCCATTACCACACAATGGATGTCGTCCACCTAAAAAGAGAAGAGTATAATCATTTTTCTCAATTTAATTATTTAATATATTTAATAGTAACAAATCATGGCAAGATATACAGGACCAAAAACTAAAATTGCAAGAAAATTTGGACAACCAATTTTCGGTGACGATAAATCTTTTGAGAAAAAGAAATATCCTCCAGGGCAACACGGACCTAACAAAAGAAGAGCTAAAAAATCAGAATACGCTATTCAGTTAACTGAAAAACAAAAAGCAAAATATACTTACGGTATTTTAGAGCGTCAATTTGCTAACTTATACAAAAAAGCAAATGCTTCTAAAGGAATTACAGGTGAAGTATTATTACAATTATGTGAATCTCGTTTAGATAACGTAGTTTACCGTTTAGGTATCGCAAACTCACGTAGTGCTGCACGTCAATTAGTATCTCACAAACACGTAACTGTAAACGGAGAAATCGTGAACATCCCTTCTTACCAATTAAAAGCTGGTGATGTAATCGCTGTTAGAGAAAAATCTAAATCTTTAACTGCAATCACAAACTCTTTACACGCACGTAGCGAGTACGATTGGTTAATTTGGAACGACGAACAAAAATCAGGAACTTTCACAAAAGCTCCAGAAAGAGTTCAAATTCCAGAAGATATTAAAGAGCAATTAATCGTCGAGTTATATTCTAAATAAACCTTAAAATCAGACTAATAAAATGACTATTTTAAATTTCATCAAACCTGACAAAGTAATCTTAGTAGAGTCTGACTCTAAATTCGGACAATTCGAGTTCCGTCCATTAGAGCCAGGATACGGGATTACAGTTGGAAATGCTCTACGTAGAGTGTTACTTTCTTCATTAGAAGGATATGCGATCACTTCAATCAAAATTGAAGGAGTTGAGCACGAATTTTCAACTATTCCAGGAGTAGTGGAAGATGTTACAGAGATCATTTTAAATCTGAAAAAGGTTCGTTTTAAGAAACAAATTGATGAATCAGATGCTGAAACTGTAACTGCTACTATCTCAGGGCAAGATCAATTAACAGCAGGTGATTTAGGGAAATTTATTTCTGGATTCCAAGTTTTAAACCCTGAATTAGTTATCGCTAACTTAGACGCTAAAGTAAACGTAACAATTACATTTACAATCGAAAAAGGTAGAGGATACGTACCAGCTGATGAGAATAAAAAGGCTTCTGCGCCAATCGGTACTATAGCAATTGACTCCATTTACACTCCAATTAAGAATGTAAAATATGCAATTGAAAACTATCGTGTAGAACAAAAAACTGACTACGAAAAATTAGTTTTTGAAATTACAACAGATGGTTCTATAACACCTCAAGATGCTTTAACTGAAGCAGCTAAAATCTTAATTCACCACTTTATGTTATTCTCAGATGAGAGAATTACATTAGAAGCGGAAGAAGTTGCATCTGGTGAAACTTATGATGAAGAAGCATTACATATGCGCCAATTATTGAAAACAAAATTGGTAGATATGGATTTATCAGTAAGAGCATTAAATTGTTTAAAAGCAGCTGAAGTTGAAACATTAGGCGAATTAGTTTCTTTCGCTAAGTCTGACTTAATGAAATTCAGAAACTTTGGTAAGAAATCTCTTACAGAGTTAGAAGAATTGGTGGACAGCAAAGGTCTTAACTTTGGAATGGACATCGTAAAATATAAGTTAGACGTAGAATAATTTTATTAAAAAATGAGACACGGAAAAAAATTTAACCATTTAGGTAGAACTGCCTCTCATAGAAGAGCTTTATTATCTAATTTAGCTATAGCGTTGATTACTCACAAGAGAATTAACACAACAGTAGCAAAGGCTAAAGCATTACAAACATATGTTGAGCCTTTATTGACAAAGTCTAAAACAGACGATACTAACAACCGTCGCGTTGTATTTTCATACTTACAAGATAAAGAAGCTGTAACTGAATTATTCAGAACTGTAGCTCCTAAAATTGCAAATCGCCCAGGAGGATACACACGTATCATCAAAACTGGATTCCGTTTAGGTGACGGTGCTGATACTGCAATGATCGAGTTAGTAGATTTCAATGATATCTACACTAACACGAAAGTTGAAAAGAAAGCAACTACACGTCGTAGTAGAAAAAGTACGAAAACAGAAGAAGCTGCTCCAGCTGCTGAAACTGAAAGTACAGAAGAAGCATAATCTATTCGATTATAATATGAAAAGCCTCCCAAATTGGGAGGCTTTTTTTGTATTTATTAATTATGACAATTTGTAATACTTTATAATTTTCTAGATTGACAATAAATTCTTTTCAATCATCTAATTTTCTAGATATGATTGTTTTAAAATCTTAATGTTAAAAAATCAACTAAAATCCTTATTTTTGGATTGATTTTGGCAATAAACCAATTATCAAACATAAAATTGATATGAAAAAATTACTATTCATGATGGCTGTCGCAATGACAGTTGTTTCATGTAAAAAAGATGATAAAGTCGTAGGAAAAGATAAAGACGGAAAAGAATTAATTGTGAACGAAAAAGGTGATACAGTTGCCAAAACGGAAACAACAGATTCTTTGAAAGTCGCTGAAACGCCTGTTGAGTCAGAAGTTGTAGCAATAACAAAAGGTGCAGATGACAAATATGCATACAAATACAATTTGGAGATAGGAAAAACTTATCCAATGACGTTGGGAATCAAAACAACTCACACGGCTTCGGATGGGAAACAATCTCAAAAAATGTCAAGTGAAAGTAAAAAACAAATTGATTATACGGTAAAAGATTTCAAAGATGGTGTGTATACATTAGAAGTGAAATCTAAACAATATAGCGAGAAAATGACGGATCCTTCGGGAAAATCAATTTCGTATGATACAAATGCTGTAAAACCAGCGAACAAAGATATTGCGGTTTCTTGGTCGATTTACAAAGCGATGACAGGGAAAACGTATACAATGAAAGTTGATCAGAAAGGAAAAGTTGTAAGCGTTGATGGATTAGAAGGAATCAAAACTTCAATTCTTAATTCTGTGAAAAAACAAGTTTCTGCAGAAGAGTTCAAATTCTTTACACAGATTATCGACAATTCATTAAACAAACAAGCGATTTCTTCTCAGTTTGAAGAAACGATGAATATTTTCCCTAACAAAACTTTAGCGCTTAAAGAATCTTGGAGCGATAGTCAAAAAATTGATCAAGGTCCAATGAAAGGAAATATTTCGATGAAGAGAACTTTAGCAAGTGTTGAGCCTGCAAATACGACAATTACTGTAAATGGAACGCAAAGTTTGAAAGGTAATGAGTCGCAGCAAGGTGTTACAATGTCTGCGAATAGTAGTGCGAATGTAGATGGAAAAATTTTGTTGGATACAAAATCTGGTTGGATCAACAAAGTTAATTTAACGAAAAAGGAAACATTAAAACGTACAGTAGAAGCGCAAGGTCAAAAACAAACGATGACTGAGTCGGTTACAACTGTCACAACAGTTAACTAAAATGAAAACAATTATTTGGATTATAATTTTAAGTATTATTTTCTTAACGATTTTTAGATTTTTAAGAAAAGTATTTGCAGTGAAAAAGGTTTTTCAAGAAGCAATTAATCAGCAAAGAAATGCTTATAATCAGAGCCAAAACTCAAATGATTCGTACAACGAATCGAAACCAAACACATCTTTCGACAAACCGAAATATAATATAGACGCCGAAACGGTGGATTACGAAATAATCGAAGAAAAAAAGGATGAAAAATAAAAAGAATTTACTCTACGTTCTTATCTCATTGCTGCTTTTTGCAGTGATTGCATTGGTGTATTGTTCACCAGTTTTATCGGGAAAATCTGTTATTCAGCCTGATATTATCAACTACAAGGGTAGTGCGCAAGAAATGTTGACGTATCAAGACAAAACAGGAGAAAATGTCTATTGGTCTGATGCGATGTTTGGTGGAATGCCAACCTATCAAACTGGTGCGAAATATAGTTTTGATATCATTAAAACCATTGATGGCGCATTCAGATTTTTACCGCGTCCAGCAGATTACATTTTCTTGTTATTTACAGGATTTTTTATACTTGGATTAACGCTTTTCAGAAAGTGGCAATATGCTTTAGTTGGTGCAATTTTCTTTGCATTTGGCTCGTATTATTTTGAGTTAATTGCAGCCGGACATAACGGAAAGCTACATACAATTGGTTATTTCGCGCCTTTGGTTGCCGGAATTCTTTTATTGTATCGTAAAAAATATATTGCAGGTTTTGTACTCACAACCTTGTTTATGGGATTGCAATTACAAGCCAATCACATCCAAATGACGTTCTATTTGTTTTTAGCGATGTTGGTTTTTGCAATTGTTCAATTTATTGATAGTTTAAAGAAAAAAGAATTACCTGATTTCTTAAAATCATCTGCATTAGTAGTTGTAGCTGTAATTATTGCAGCAGGTTTGAATGCAAATCGACTATTGTCAACTTACGAATACAGTAAAGAAACAACGCGTGGAAAGTCTGAAATGACGTTGTTGAAAAAGAATTCAAACGGATTAGATCACGATTATATCACACAATGGAGTTATGGAAAATTAGAAACATTAAATCTTTTTATTCCAAACTTGATGGGTGGTGGTTCGCAAACGAATCCAGAAGATTTAAAGAATTATACATCCGAATTACAAAATACACAATATAGTCTTGGTGAAGACGAGTTCAATCAGCAAGTTTTTCAAGCTGTGGCAAGTCAACCGAGAAGTGCATATTGGGGAGATCAGCCAGGAACTTCTGGTCCAGCTTATCAGGGAGCTGTAGTCGTTTTTTTGTTTATTATCGGAATGTTTATGGTACGTGGAAAATACGCGACCTATAAAAAATGGTTAGTTGGAGCAACGATTCTAAGTTTCATTTTGGCTTGGGGTAAAAATTTACCATTCGTTACCAACTTATTCATTGATTATTTCCCGATGTATGATAAGTTCCGCGCTGTATCATCAATCTTGGTAATTGCCGAATTTACAATGCCTTTCTTAGCAATTTTGACTTTATATTATTTCTTTAATTCTGACGAATCAGATGAATTTAAAAAGAAAGTACTTTATATAGCTGGTGGTTCTACAGTTGGAATTTTAATTATATTCTTCTTATTCGGTGGAATGATTTTTCCATTTACATCAGAGAATGAAAAATTAATGACTGAACAATTAATCGGACAAATTCAGCAAGCAAATCCAAATGCAATCGGATTTTGGGACGGATTAATAAAACGATTAGATGAAGCATTAATTCAAGATAGAATTTCTATGTTTAAAGCGGATACAGTTCGCACATTAATTTTTGTTTTGTTCACAATGGCTTTGTTGTTGGCTTATTTATTCAAGTTTATCAAAAAACCAATTATCGTTATTTTAGCGATTGGTGCGTTGGCTTTTATTGATGGATTTACGGTGAATAAAAGATATTTGAACGAAGATAATTTTGTGTCTAAATATATTGTTGACAATCCTTTCCCAACAGAAATGTCGCCTCGTTTACAAACCGAAGCTCAGAACAATAATAATGTAGCGCAAATTGCTTACAAAGTTCCGTTGAACAATTTATTATCAAATATTTCAAAACAAGATAAATCGCATTTTCGTGTATACAACACAGTTTTGAGTACGTTTAACGAAGCTGGAACTTCATATTTTGTTCCTTCAATTGGTGGTTATCATGCAGCGAAATTAGGAAAATACCAAGATGTTGTGGATATCTATTTTTCGCAAGATCCACAATTGAAAAAATACGGAATCAAAGATGAAACAGGTTTGATTAATGTATTGAATATGATGAATACGAAATACATTATTCATGGAAGTCCAACTGAGCCGCAAGTGCAGCAAAATCCTACAGCTTTGGGAAGTGCGTGGTTAGCTTCAAATATTAAATGGACAGAAAATGCCAATGACGAAATCTTAGCGATAAATTCTACACCAATTAATAACACGGTAATTTTACGTAAAGATTTGGTTGAGAATAAAAACATGAATGTTTCGGCAGATACTAATGCGAAAATTGAATTGGTTGATTATTCACCGATGAAAATGACGTACAAATCTTCTTCTAACACAGATCAAATTGCTGTTTTCTCAGAAGTTTATTATCCGCACGGTTGGATTGTAACGGTTGATGGAAAAGAAGTTCCGATCGAAAAAGCGAATTATGTTTTGCGTGCAGTTCCCGTACAAAAAGGAAATCACACAATTGTAATGGAATTTAACCCACAAGTTATTTCTACTGGAAATATAATTGTGATTGTTTCTAATATTTTACTTTTAATCGTTGTGGCTGGAGGTATTTATTTGGGATATAAAAAATGTTCTATAAAAGAGAATTTAAACTTAGCCGCTGAAAAGGCTTAATTTTAGAATGAAAAAAATATTAATCATCACCTATTACTGGCCTCCTGCGGGAGGTCCTGGTGTTCAAAGATGGTTGAAATTCACAAAATATCTTCCTGAATTTGGATATGATACGTATGTTTATATTCCTGAAAATCCTTCGTATCCAATTATTGACGAAACCTTAGCCAAGGATATCAATCCGAATGTTAAAATTGTAAAAAATAAAATTTGGGAACCTTATCAGTTAGCAGAAAAACTGAATCCAAAAAACAAAGCATATAAAGGTGGACATTTCGAGAAGAAAGAAAGTCAATCTTTCTTATCAAAACTTTCTGTTTTTGTAAGAGGAAACTTTTTTATTCCTGATGCACGCAAGTTTTGGGTAAATCCTTCTGTCGAATTCTTAAAAGATTATCTTGAAAAAGAGAATATTGATACAATTGTTACTTCTGGTCCACCTCATAGCTTACATTTAATTGGCTTGAAGCTGAAAAAACAATTCCCAAATCTCAAATGGTTAGCAGATTTTCGTGATCCTTGGACACAAATTAGTTACCACAAAGAATTGAAATTAACTTCTTGGGCCGCACAAAAACACGAAAATTTAGAACGTGAAGTGATGCAAAAAGCTGATGTTGTTTTGGCAACAAGCTATGCAGATGCTGAAAACTTCAAGAAAATTGGAGCAAAACATGTCGAAGTAATTACCAATGGTTTTGAAGAAGTAAAACAACAAACAGAAAAAGATCAAAATCACTTTCATTTGACGTATTCTGGAGGTTTGGAAATGCTTCGAAATCCAATCGCTTTGTGGAAAGCTTTAGCTGAAATTAGCAACGAAAATCAATCGTTTCGAGAAGATTTTAAACTTAATTTTTATGGTTCTTTAGCCGATGATGTCAAACAATCAATTCTTGAACAAAGTTTACAAAATAATTTAATTGTTCACGGTTATGTTTCACATCAAGAGTCATTGAACGCTATTAATACAGCAAATGTTTTGATTTTGACCAACTTTGATAATGTTGCATCTAAAGGAATTATTCCTGGAAAGTTATTTGAATATATGGCGACTGGAAATCCTATTTTAGCAATTGGACCAGCTGAGGCTGATGTTCAAAAAATACTGCATAAAACGAAAGCTGGCGATTATTTTAGCCATCAAGATGTTACTGAAATAAAATCTTTCATCCTTTCTATTTATAACCAATGGTTAAGAAATCCTCTTCAAAAATTTGAAACAAACGAAGACGAAGTTCAACAATTCAACCGTAAAAACTTAACTAAAAAGTTGGTTGACGTGGTAAATAATTTAAAAATAAATTAATACTATATTTGTAGAATAAAAATATTTATAGTAATTTCATCATAATTAACAACCTTATAATGAAATTACTATACTATTTTATCATTTTTATTGGTTGCATTGTATATGCACAGCCACAAATAAAAACTGATATATCCTTTGCGCCTATTAAATATTCGCAAACGAATTACGAGTTGTCCAATTACAACATTATTTATGACTACAAAATTGTTCGTAATGTAAAAAAACCTGAAAAAACAAAAACTGGTTTAGCACTTTTACAAATTGGTAAACGTTACAATAAATTCGTCGATTACAATCAAATCGGTACGGATTCTATTCTTGAAAGTTTTAGTCATTTACCTACAATTAAGACGAATGAATTTAATCAAATAATGTCTCAAAGTTTTAAATCTGCTTTTAAATATCAACTTATTCTAAAGAAAGAAAATGATGAACTTACATTTGTTGATAGAATCTCTCCGAATGATTTTCTTTACAAAGAAACGTTACCAAAATTAGATTGGAAACTACTGAATGACACCAAACAAATCTTGAATTATACTGCAAAAAAAGCGACTGTAAACTACGGTGGTAGAAAATGGACGGCTTGGTACACTGACGAAATCCCAATGAATGCTGGTCCGTATAAATTTTATGGTTTGCCTGGTCTTATTTTAGAGATTTATGATGATAAAGAACATTATCATTTTACAGCAAACGCTAGCAACCAAAATCCTAAACAAATCTATTTAGCTCAAGGTGAAAAAACACCTATAAAAGTTAAGAAAACAGAATTCTATAAAGCTGAAAAAGATTATCATGAAAATGCAGCTGAAAGGTTAAAAGGAGTTGCACTTGACGAAAATAAGAAACCTATAACCAATTTTGGTGGAATGCCTTATAACCCTATTGAATTGGAGTAAGAATTTAACATATTTTATTCGTTTTTAATTACTTAAATTACAAAACGATTTGTTTTATTCATTTATTATTATTATTGATGTAATTAACGTTAATGAGGCAATTGTAGGTTGCAAACTATGATTGATTATTAAAAAACTAAATTACTTAAAAAATGAAGAAAATGTTATTAGCAAGTGCTTTTGCACTTATCGGAACTTTTGCAATGGCAAATGAAACAGAAACTGAAGATAAACAAGATGTAACTTCAGTAGAATGCTGGGATGTATCTGTTGAAAGATGTGGAGTTGGATTTGTATATGAAGATTGTGGTCCTTTAGGAGATGTTATAGATTTTGCTGTAGAACTTTATGAAGAAATGGAAGTTTATTGTAATTAAATAATAAGAGGTATAGCATTAAACTTAGTTAATGCTATACTTTATAAATAGAGTTATGAAAAAAATATTCATATTATTTATTTTATCCTCTTTTTTTATTCAAGCACAAACATATAAAGTTGTATATGACGTGAAATTTGTAACTGATTCTGTAAAAAAAGAAGTAAAATATGAAGAAATGGATTTGTATATTGCAAAAGATAGTACAATTTATATAAGTCCAAAAAAGGTAAACTACGATAATTATCTTCAAGGATTAAATGCTAAAAATACTCAAGAATTTATAACAAATAACACACTAAATATAGCTGCTATAAAAGAAAAATACCCATCCCCAATCATTAATCATACTATAATAAGAAATAATGGAACAAATAAAATATTAAGTAAAGTAAATAGAAATATTTACCTATTAAATCAGCCTATTGAGGAAATAAATTGGAAAATAGAAAGTGAGCAAAAAACTCAGCTGGATTTAATTATAAAAAAAGCAACAACAACATATTTAGGGCGAAAATGGACAGCTTGGTACACAGAAGAAATACCAAACAGTGTTGGTCCATACAAATTTGGAGGATTACCAGGGCTTATTTTAGAAATCTATGATGACAATAATTATTTCCATTTTTCTGCAATTGAGATTAATCAAAATAATACAAAACCTGATTTAACAAAAGATTTTACAAAATCAAAAAAAGTGAATTTAGAGGATTACAAAAAAATATATGAAAATAGGGGAGTTGAAATTATACAAAACTTAAAAAGTCTTAATATAACAAGCTCTAATATTTCACCAGCTGAAATGGAAAAAAAGATAGATAATAAATTAAAAAGCGAAAATGTTTTTTTAGAAAAAAGTAATCATATTAATTTTTGAAAGCCCAATTAACACTATTATTTGCTTTATTTTTTCACTTTATTTTTGCACAACTTACCATTTCTGGTGTTGTAAAAAATGAGGAAGGAAAACCTATATCTGGTGCTAACGTTACCATTTCTCCAAGTACTTCGGAAGAAACCTTGGCGTATTTTATTACAAAATCGGACGGTAAATATTCAATAAAAATAGATAATTCATCGCACGAAACTTATGAAATAAAAGTTCGTGCGATGAATTATGCATTCACATCGGAATTAGTTAATGAATCTTCTACAAATTTTGATTTTACTTTACAAGAAAAAGCCATTGAGTTAAAAGAAGTTAAACTAAAAGAATCTCCAATTCGCAAAAAAGGGGATACAATTGCGTATGATGTCAGTAATTTTAAAGATATTCAAGATCGCTCTATAGCAGATGTGATCAAAAAAATGCCTGGAATAGAAATAGAAGCTTCAGGTAGAATTTTATATCAAGGCGAACCAATTAATAAATATTACATCGAAGGAATGGATTTGTTGGGCGGAAAATATGCCTTAGCAAACGAAAATCTCTCGGCACATGCAGTAGATAAAGTACAAATTTTAGAGAATCATCAGCCTATCAAGATTTTAGACAGTTTGGTTTATAGCTCTAAAGCCGCATTAAATATCAAATTAAAAAGCAAAATTACCTATTCTGGTAAAGCAGAAGTTGGTCTTGGCGCTTCACCATTGTTGTATCAGGCGAATATTACACCAATGTTGTTCACAAAAAAGCAACAAATGATAGGTTCTTATCAAGGAAATAATCGTGGAAATGATGTTTCTCGTCAATTAAAAACCTTAAGTCTTGAAGATTTTTTAAATGACTCTGAAAAATTTTCGAACGAAAGTTGGTTATCAATTGCAGGTGTACAAACTCCCAATTTTGATGGCGAACGTTGGTTAGATAATGCAATAAATATTGGTTCTTGGAATCATCTTTTTAAATTAAAAAAAGAGCTAGATTTACGAATTAACTTGTCTTATCACAACGATTTTCAAAAGCGATTCGGAGAAACAAACACACAATATTTTTTACCAACGGGAGATATATTTCTCAACGAAATCAAGCAAAATTATTTGCAAATAGAAAGTCTTAATCTAAAAGCAACATTATCTCAAAATAGTTCGAAAAATTATCTTGAAAATGTCTTGGAATTTAAAGGAGATTGGAATAGTTCGAGAGGAAATCTCTATCAAAACAATAACTATATTTCGCAAAAATTAGCTCAACCGAATAGAGAATTTTCTAATCAATTTAAAACAATCAGAAAAATTGGTAAACAATTAATTACGTTGCGTTCTGTTATTGCATATAAAAATTACAGCGAAAATTTGAGCATTACGCCAGGAGTTTTTACTGATTTTATAAATAACGGAACTGATTATCAAAATGCATTTCAACAAATTAATTTCGATAAATTCTCAACAAATAATTTTGCTGAGTTTTCAAAAGGAATAAAAGCGTTTGTCTTACAGTCTAAAATTGGAATTAAGTACATCAATCATACGATGAAAAGTAATTTGTTGGCAGATGAGCAAACGATAAATTCTTCTTTTGAGAACAATACACGCTGGTCAACTTTAAATCCGTATGTAGAAAATAACTTTTCGTACAGAAAGAATCGACTTAATTTTTCTTTTGGAATTCCTTTTCAGTGGTATAATTTAGAGAATAATTCTTTTGGAAATAAAACTTCATACAATTGTTTTTACATCGAACCAAAATTTAATATAGGTTTAGAATTTTCAAAATTCTGGAAAGTATCAACCTCGCATAATTTCTCTAATGATTTGGGGAGTTTAACACGTTTGCACGAAGGATTTATATTGTATCGATACAATTCTATTCAACAAAATGACGGAAATTTTAACGAAGTAAAAAAATGGAATTCTTCTTTACGTTTCGAGTATAAAAATCCGATAAAATCTAGGTTTATCAATTTTGGATATTCGTACAATTGGTCAGAAAATAACTTAATCTACAATTACAGCTATAATGCGGATGCAAGTACTGTTTTAGAAGCTTTGAACTTAAAAAATCATCAAAAAACACATTCTGTTAATGCTAAAATAAGTCAATATTTTTCTAAAATTAAGACAACATTTAATTTAGCTGGAGGTTATAATTTTACAACCTACGATCAATTATTAAATGATGATTTAATCGAAATTCACAATACCATTTTAACTTCTAATTTTGATGCATCTTTCAGATTATTAAGTTGGATGACGTTTGAGTATAAATATGGTGTAACCAATTATAAAAATAAATTATCAGGAAACTCAAGTTCACGATCAATCACCAATCAAATCCACCAAATAGGATTACATTTTTTTCCTGCAGATCAGCATTATATAAAACTTAATTTTGATTTGTATGTTAATGATGATTCAAGATTAAATCCAAATTCTACTTTCGGAGATTTAATGTATCGTTATTCATTAAAAAAGAAGAAAATAGATTTTGAATTGTCTGCTTATAATCTTTTTAATGAAAAATATTTTTCTCAAAACAGTTTTTCTTCCAATTTCGAACAACGATTTATCTATAAGTTGAGACCAACACAAATTATGTTAACAACGAGATTCAATTTTTAATTTATCAACCTCATAATTATTAACTTCAAAATTATAAAACTCGATAATTTATTTTAATAAAATATTAAAATCTAACATCTGTCATAAGTGGGTTGAATATATTTTACCTAAATTTATTTTGAAAAAATATAAACCACAGAGAAATGAATGACAATCGTAAGAAAGATGCATTGAATTACCATTCGATGGGTCAACCAGGAAAGATTGCAGTAGTGCCTACAAAACCTACGAATACACAACGTGATTTATCGCTTGCTTATTCGCCAGGTGTTGCGGAGCCTTGTTTAGAGATTGAAAAAGACCCAGAAAATGCTTATAAGTACACAGCAAAAGGAAATCTGGTTGCAGTTATTAGTAACGGTACAGCCGTTTTAGGTTTGGGAGATATTGGTGCGGTAGCTTCAAAACCGGTGATGGAAGGTAAAGGTCTTCTATTCAAAATTTTTGCTGATATTGATGTTTTCGATATCGAATTGGATACAAAAAATGTTGATGAATTTATCAATACGGTAAAAGCTTTAGAGCCGACTTTTGGAGGAATCAATTTAGAGGATATTAAAGCGCCTGAGTGTTTCGAAATTGAGAAACGTTTGAAAGCTGAAATGAATATCCCAGTTATGCACGACGATCAACACGGAACAGCTATTATTTCTGGTGCAGCGTTGATTAATGCATGTGAATTACAAGGAAAAGATATTTCTAAAGTTAAAATTGTAGTAAACGGAGCTGGTGCTGCGGCAATTTCGTGTACAGGAATGTATATTTCTGTTGGTGCAACGAAAGAAAATATCGTGATGTTAGACAGTAAAGGTGTTATTCGTTCTGACCGTGATAATCTTGATCCTTCTAAAGCAGAATGGGCAACAGATCGTGATATTTCGACATTGGCAGATGCTGTTAAAGATGCAGATGTTTTTATCGGTTTATCGGCTGCAGATGTTTTATCAGCAGATATGTTGAATACAATGGCAGAAAATCCAATTGTGTTAGCAATGGCAAATCCAAATCCAGAGATTGCGTACGATTTAGCAGTTGCGACGCGTCAAGATATTATTATGGGAACTGGGCGTTCTGATTATCCAAACCAGGTGAATAATGTACTTGGGTTTCCGTATATTTTTAGAGGAGCGTTAGATGTTCGTTCGACGACAATTAATGAGGAAATGAAAATTGCTGCTGTTCGAGCAATTGCAGAATTAGCAAAAGAACCAGTTCCTGAAGTTGTGACGCAAGCATACAATAATCATTCGATCAAATTTGGAAAAGATTATATTATTCCAAAACCTAATGATCCACGTTTGTTACCAGAAGTTTCGGCTGCGGTTGCAAAAGCGGCGATTGAAACTGGTGTTGCTAAAAATATCATTACAGATTTCGAAGAATACAAATTGTCATTGATTAAGCGAATCGGAAAAGAAAGTACGATTATGCGTAATTTGACACAAACGGCAAAATCAAATCCAAAACGTGTTGTTTTTGCTGAAGGAGATCGTTTCGAAATTCTTCGTGCAGCGCAAATTGTAAAGGAAGAAAAAATCGCTATTCCAATTATTTTAGGAAAGAAAAATAAAATTCAACAAATGATTAAAGATTATATGTTGGATTTGGAAGATGTTGAAATTGTTGATACAAATGCAGAAGAAGATTCTGACAGATACAATCAATTCGTTGATTTTATTTATTCGAAACGTCAACGAAAAGGAATCTCAAAATCTGATGCGAAAAAATTATTGAGAGATCGTAATTATTTTGGATCATGTATGGTTGAGTTTGGTTATGCAGATGCAATGATTTCGGGAATGACGAAAAATTATTCGCAAGCGATTCGTCCAGCTTTAGAATTAATAGGAGCAGAACAAGGTCAAAAAGTTGCGAGTATGTATATGATGTTGACAGAAAAAGGACCAGTTTTCTTAGGTGATACAACGGTTAATTTAGATCCAACTTCAGAGGATTTAGTTAACATTACATTGCAATTTAACGAAACAATTAAGAAGTTTAAAATTGAACCAAAGATTGCATTACTGTCTTATTCAAACTTCGGGTCTAACAAAGGAGAAACAGTTTCTAAAGTTCAGAATGCGGTAAATTATTTGCATAAAAATCATCCAGAAATTATTGTAGATGGTGACATTCAGGCAAATTTTGCAGTAAATAAAGAGAAGTTACAAAGCAACTTTCCATTTTCTAAATTAGCAGGAACGCATGCCAATACATTAGTTTTTCCAAATCTTGAATCAGCAAATATTTCGTACAAATTATTACAAGAATTAGGAAATATAGAAGCGGTTGGACCAATTCTGATTGGAATGAAGAAACCAATTCATTTGTTACAATTAGATAGTACTGTTCGCGAAATTGTAAATATGGTAACAATAGCTGTTATTGATGCACAACAACATCAGTAAGTAATATAGTTTTAAATAAAAAATCCACTTAAATCTTTTAAGTGGATTTTTTTTGCTCATTCAACTATTATTTGATGAATTCCTCCTTGAGAAAGAGATTCTATGTTTTTGAACAAAATATTATCTATTTTATTACTTCCACATTTTCCAGGTCATTTTGAAATGTTAACAATAAACTTGAATAGTTTAGGCTCTTTTGTTAGTACAATAGCCTCATAGGATGTAGAACCTACTATCCATTCAGGTTTATTTAAAATAACTCTATTTTCATTATTAATTTCAAAAGAAATTCCAAATTTAGTATCGCCGTTAACTTGTAAGAAATGAAAATGTTCTTTCGTTAAAATTCCTTTTTGAATTAAGTTTTCACCCTTATAATTTACAAATTCTAATACAACAGGTTCTTGAGTTGTAAAACAATCATCATCATTACAAGAAAATAGGATTAATGAAAATACGAGAGTAAAAAAAATAATTTTTTTCATAGTAGATTGATTTCTATAATAATGTGTAAATATAAGATTGGTTGAGTAAAAGATTTCTAATTTGATTATAGTTATAACATTTGTTAAATATATTTATTGTGATGATGATAGAACCTCATTAAAAATTATTTTAATATATTGTAAGCTTTTAATTTAATACAATATGAAGAAAATTTACATTTTATTACTTACTGCAAGTACATTAACATTCGCCCAAAAAAATACGTCTTTTGAAACGAAAGAAGGATATGAATTAGGAAATATCAATACTCAGAATAATTGGGAAGTTGCAGAAGGAAATGGAAAAGTTTTAGATAATCAAATAATTTCGGATGAACAAGCAAGTGAAGGGAGTTATTCTTTCAAAAATGGAGATCAGATTGATTTTGGACCTAAATATTTCCCTGTAATGGGAGTGACAAAAACTTTTGAAAAACCTGTCGATTATAAGGGTTTTACGATTTCCTTTGATGCTTTTGTTACAAAAAGAGATGGTGCAGATTTTGAATTTACTTTATTTACAATTAACCCAGAAACGGATGAATTTAATCCTGTAGCAGGTTTGGGAATGGAGAATAGGGGATATTTGTATATTACAAAAGATATTGAGTATGGTTTCGATTATGCAGATGCTGCAGAAGGTTGGCCAATCAATAAATGGAATAATTTTAAAATTGAAGTTACAGAAAATGAAATCAAGTATTATCTAAATGATAAATTGGTTTATACAGGAGATAATTTTACGAAACTAGATGTTCATGGTTTTACAATGCTTCATAATAATTATGGTGGAGATGCTTATTATGATAATTTTAAATTCAGTACAGATAGCTTAGCGGTGAATCAAATTGGACTGAAGGAATTCAAAATGTATCCAAACCCTGTACAAGATGTTTTAACATTCGATACGAATTTTTATGATCAGATTTCAGGAGTTGAAGTGTCTAATACAGTTGGTCAAATTGTTTTGAAAACGGATAAATCTTTAAAAGAATTGAATATGTCATCATTAAAATCGGGAATTTATTTTGTTAAAATCTATATGAAAGATGGAAAAACAATGACAAGAAAAACTATTAAAAAATAAACACAAAAAAGCCTCGCATTGCGAGGCTTTCCTTATTTTTTTAAGGCACTCTCCTTTAAAGTGT
>NZ_DEVJ01000007.1:0-9498 GCF_002362875.1 Empedobacter sp. UBA3239
CTTAACAAGGGGAAGATTACATAATAAATTAATAAAAAATAATCCCAACAGAATCGATTATTATACAACGAAAACCTACTTCTATTTTATTTCAAATATGTATGATAATTTTATAAAAGAATCTGAAGCTATATTGATTCAAGCTAAAAATAATAAGAACAATTGGTATAATTTAACTGATACTAATAAAGCAGATAGCCAAGTATTATTAAAAGTTTTCTACCCGTATATTAAATTTATGGCACCAATAAGAAACAATAATGATGAATATTATTTAGAAATTGTTGTAAAATTATTTGAAACTTATTTACCAAACACATCTGATCAATACTTAATTAAAGCTTGGGTACAAAACAAATTAGGAAAAGAAAATTTAGCCATTGAAAGTTTAGAAAAAGGACGAAAAAAATTCCCTAATAATCTTGATATCACTATTCAATTATATGAATATTACTTTTCTATAAAAAACCAAGAAAAAATGACTCAATTAAAAGATGAAATTTTTAATTCTAAAAATAAAGATTTAATAAACCAATTTCAATCTATTATAATAAATTATAAATAAAATTTTAATTTTCTTCAATTTCATTCTTCGTACCTTTCGACTATCAAAATTTAACTTTTTAGAATTCGATATAAAATGGAAAAAATCACAGATCGTCTTTCAGCTTTGAGAGAAGTTATGAAACAAAATGGGATTAGCGCAACAATAATTCCTGGAACAGATCCTCATGGAAGCGAATATTTACCAAATCGTTGGAAAGAGCGTACTTGGATTTCTGGTTTTAATGGTTCGGCTGGAACTGCAGTTGTTACATTAGAAAAAGCGGCTGTTTGGACAGATTCGAGATATTTTATTCAGGCAGAAGATCAATTAAAAGACACGACTTTTGAGTTGATGAAAATGAGAATGCCAGAAACTCCTTCTATCAACGAATGGATTATTTCTCAATTAAAAGAAGGAGAAGTTGTAGGACTTAATCCTCAAATGTTTGCACACAATGCTTTTGCAGAAAATTTTAATGAGTTTTCATTCAATCAACTTTCAGTAAAAAATATTGATTTAATTGATTTAGCTTGGCAAGATCGTCCTGCTTTACCAGAGAATCCATTCTATATTTATGATGTAAAATTTGCTGGAAAATCTGCTTCAGAAAAAATTTCGGAAGTACGCAATGAAATGAAAAAAGCAAATACAAATATTTACATTATGAATTCGTTGGACGAAATTGCTTGGTTATTTAACATTCGTGGAAATGATGTTAACTATAATCCATTGACAATTTCGTATGCTGCTGTAGATACGGAAAATGCGTATTTATTTATAGATGAAGCGAAAGTAACTGTCGAAACAAAAGCCGCTTTAGCTAATGAAGGGATCACAATTCAACCTTATTTAGCGATTTATGATTATTTAAAAAATCAGAACGAAAAATCACATGTTTTGGTAGACGGAAATCGAATCAATCAATCGTTATATGAAGCCATTTCTACTTCTTCAATAATTAATTTAGTTGCTTCTCCAGTAACAAATCTAAAATCTGTTAAAAACGAAGTCGAACAAGAAGGCTTCAGAAATGCAATGGTAAAAGATGGTGTTGCATTGACGAAATTTTTCATGTGGTTAGAAGAAAATATCGAAAATAACATTAATGAAGTTACAGTTGATGAGCAATTAAAATTTTTCCGTTTACAACAGGAAAATTGTAAAGGCGCAAGTTTCGGAACAATCTGTGGATACGCTGATCATGGTGCTATGAATCATTATTCTGCTACGCCAGAATCTGCTTATACATTAGGACGAAAAGAAATGTTGCTAATTGATTCTGGAGCACAATTTTTGGAAGGAACAACAGACATTACGCGTACATTGATGTTAGGAGAACCAACGACACAACAAAAAACAGATTATACCTTAGTTCTTAAAGGAAATATTGGTTTATCGCAGGCTATTTTTCCTATTAATTCTCGTGGTTCTTTGTTAGATGTTTTGTCGCGTAAAGCACTTTGGGAAAACGGTTTCAATTACGGACACGGAACTGGACACGGTGTTGGTCATTTCTTATGTGTGCACGAAGGGCCGCAAAGTATTCGTTTAGAAGAAAATTTAACGCCACTTAAAGCTGGAATGGTACTTTCTAACGAGCCAGGTTTGTATCGCGATGGTGAATACGGAATTAGAATAGAAAATTTAATGATTGTTCAACCAGCGATGTCAACTCAATTTGGTGATTTCTTGAAGTTTGAGATTATTACAGTTTTCCCAATTGAGAAAAATTTGATTGATGTTAATTTAATGACAAACGAAGAAATTACATGGTTAAATACTTATCATCAATTTGTTTTCGAGAAAATTTCTCCATTCTTAGACGAAAAAGAAACGGCTTGGTTGAAAGAAAAATGTGAAGCTTTTACGAAGTAAGATTTACATAAAAAAAATTAAAACCACTCTTTTTTACGTAAAACCGTAAAAAAGAGTGGTTTTTTATATGTTATTTTACAAAAATATTTTTTTATGATAAAACTATTCTACTTATTAACATTTGCTACAAGTAGCTTATTATTTGGACAAATTGAATTACAAAAAACGATTGAAGAAGAAGTATCTGCTTACTCAGTTAATGGAGAAACTTATTATGTCACGACTGGTTGGTATTCAAATCAAATTACTCCTATTAAAATTTTTGACAAAAATTTTAACCTTTACAAAAAATTTGATATTGAAAATCATAATAATTATGGTATTATAATTAATAATCCTCATGCAACTGTAAACTCTTATATCTTATCTAAAGGTATATTTGATTTAGATGATAAATTGGATATTATAGTTTTATTTGAAGGAGAGTACAATGGAAGTTATAATTATGGAATAAAAATTTTCAATGAAGATGGAGAGATAGTAAAAATATTTAATAATGAATATAAATTTCATGATGGAGATCCTAAATATATTCAAGTATATCATGATGAAGCTGAAGGCGTTAATAAGCTACTTATAAAATCTTTGGCTGATGAATATAGAGGTATTAAAGCATTCACAGATATATACACTTTACCAAGTAAATCGTTGAGTGTAAATGATAACAATATTGTAACAAATTCATTAAAAATTTATCCAAATCCTGTAAATTCAATTTTAACAATAGATAATCCTAATAATGGGAATTCAGAAGCTAAAGTTTTTGACATGACAGGAAAATTAATAAAAAATGTGTCTTTTAACACAAATGATAAAAACATTTCGTTGAATGTTTCTGATTTAATAAAAGGGAATTATATAATTAAAATTGGTAATTCAGTCACAAAAATCATCAAAAATTAATTTGAACAATTTTCAAAAAAATCCTATTCACTTTCGAATAGGATTTTTTATTTCCCATAAAATTTGTATTATTGCAACATATTTGCATTAAGAAATGAAAAGACGAAATACACCAACCAAACAAGCGGTTATTGATTTGTTCAATTCGTGTACGACTGCATTAAATCAGGAACAAATTGAAACGCAGTTGCAAGGAAAAATGGACAGAGCAACGATTTATCGTATTCTGAATAATTTTTGCGAAGACGGAATGATGCATAAAGTTGTGGGAGATGATGGCGTAAATTATTTTGCGATGTGCAAAACCTGTTGTGAACATACACACCACCACCACGATCATTTTCATTTTCGTTGCACAACTTGTAATCAACTTATTTGTTTGAAAGAAGAAATAAAAATTAATTTACCCGAAGGATTTTCGATGCAAGATTGCAATTGCGTCATCACAGGAACTTGCTCAAATTGCCAAAAATAACAACAATGGATTTACAATGGTTTGTAAAATGGTTTAACTCGCCATATTATCATATTTTATACAAGAACAGAAGTCTTACAGAAGCTGAAGATTTTATTCAAAAAATCACGAATTATTTACAACTTCCGCAGCACGCAAAAGTGTTAGACTTGGCTTGTGGAAAGGGACGACACGCTATTACATTAAATAAATTAGGTTTTGATGTTTTAGGAATCGATTTATCTGAAGAAAGTATCAAATACGCCAAACAATTTGAAAATGAATATTTAAAATTTGAAAAACATGATATGCGCGAAGTCTATCATCCAAACGAATTTGATGCAGTTTTCAATCTTTTTACAAGTTTTGGTTATTTTGAGAATTATGAAGATAATTTTAAAGTTTTTGAAGCTGTAAAACAACAAATCAAATCGCATGGAATCTTTGTTTTAGATTATTTGAATGCAGAAAAAATAGTTTCGACAATGATTCCTTATGAAGAAAAACTGATTGATGGAATTTTATTCAAAATCACAAAATCTGTCGAAAATGGTTTTATCAAAAAAGAAATTGATTTCACAGATAAAGGTGAAACATTTCATTTTGAAGAGTTTGTTCGTTTAATTTATTTCAACGATTTCAAAAAAATATACGAAACAGAAGGTTTTATTTTAGATAAAGTATTTGGAAATTATAATCTCGATGCTTTTGATGAACAAACTTCTGACCGATTAATTATAGTTTTAAACAAATGAAAGAAAGTCTAATCTTAATTTCAAGTGTGTTAATTGGAGTTTTATTTTCTCGAATATTACTCAAAAATAAACACAACTCAAAACTGCTACTAACCTTTAGTGGTGCATATTTCTTGGCGATGACCGTTTTAGAAATTTTGCCTCAAGTTTATGGACATCCATCTGAAAATCATAATCATCATTCGATAGGATTGTTTGTTTTATTAGGTGTTGTTGTGCAATATATTTTAGAAACGATCAGTAAAGGCGTTGAGCACGGACATATTCATTTGCACAAAAAAGAGCAATTTCCTTTCGGAATTTTTGGCGGATTGTTTTTGCATTCAATTATAGAAGGAATCCCTGTTGCAAATGCAGAATCTCACAATTTTATGTGGGCAATTTTTGTTCATAATATTCCAGTTTCGATGATTTTATTTAGCGCATTATGTCAACATACAGAATCTAACGCAAAACGTTTTCTGTTTATGACTTTGTTTGCATTAGCTGCTCCAATGGGATATTTCTTAGGAAAACATACGATTATTTCTAATTATTCTTTGGAAATGAGCGCAATTGTTTCGGGAATATTTTTACATATTTCAACTGTACTTTTGTTCGAAAGTAATGAAGGACACAAATTTAATCTGAAAAAATTCGGTTCTATCTTAGTCGGGTTTATTCTAGCATATCTCACCGTTTCTATGCATGTGCATCCACATTAAAAATAATAAAAAAGAAGTTCAATTTTGAACTTCTTTTTCGTTTATTATAACATTTTTCGATGATCTAAAACCAAAATTTCTCCATTCGAAACAAA
Organism: Empedobacter sp. UBA3239; assembly: GCF_002362875.1. NCBI lineage: Bacteria > Pseudomonadati > Bacteroidota > Flavobacteriia > Flavobacteriales > Weeksellaceae > Empedobacter > Empedobacter sp. UBA3239. The sequence goes on from NZ_DEVJ01000007.1 coordinate 5,334, forward strand.
TTTCCATTTTTGATCTTTCTTGCATTCAGAATTTGGTGTTGCTGATTTAATATCAAATTCAACTTCTTTGTTTTTCATCAAAATTGAAGTATGATAATCGCATTCACCAATTTTTACATTGGTTGAAACATTATCATTTGCTAATAAATCCGTTTCTGGAATAGATTTTATTGCTTCATTAATAATATTCAAATCTAATTCATTGTAAATCAAATCAAAATTATCTGTGACTAAATTTGTCGATAATCGAAACGAATTTGCTTCAACATCTGTCCTAATCGCAGTATTTTTGGTATTCAAATCTAATTCTTCGATACGTTTTGGACAATCCAAATAATCTGGAATTTTTTGCGCTTGTTTACTTTGTAAATCTTTCTGAAAAGTTTTAAGTTCAGAAAATAATTGTTTTTTTTCGGGTGAAGCTTCTTTAAATTCTGTTGTTTCTGTTAATTCTTGTTGAGTAAGCTTTTTGATTTCAGGTTTATTTTCTGAACAATTAAATAAAAGAAATAAAGTAAAAAATGAGTAAAAATAATGTTTCATAAGCAAGAGTTTTTGGTCTTACAATTTTACGAAATATTATTCTCAATTTCAATTATTTAACGTCTAAATTTTAAATTTTATATAAATGATAAATTGAAAAATATTAATTAAGATTATTTATATTTTTCTAAATCCAAACCAAGAATATCTCCAACTTTAGAAAATTCTTCATTTATCTTAGCATTCAAAATTAGTTGTTCATTTGTTATTGGATGATTAAATACCAATTGATGAGCATGAAGCATCATTCCTTTCAATCCAAAATTCTCCAACCACAATTTATTTTGTTTGTTACATCCATGTGGGCGACTTCCTAAAATTGGATGAAAAATATGACGAAAATGCTTGCGTAACTGATGCATACGACCAGTTTCGGGAATTGCTTCTACCAAACAATAACGTGAAGTCGGATGATTGTTATATTCTAAATCAATTTCGGCAGTTTGCAAACGATGAAAATAGGTAATTGCATTTTGCTTTAAACCTTCGTCATTTGTCAAATCATAATCTATCGTCGTTTCTTCGGGAGCCCAACCACGCAAAATAGCTAAATATTTTTTCTCAACTTCGCGTGTTGCAAATCGATCGTTCATAATTTTTAAACTTTCTTTATCTAAAGCAAAAAGCAAAACTCCTGACGTTTTACGATCCAAACGATGAATGGGATAAACATGTTGCCCACCGATTTGATTGCGTAATTCTTGAACCGCAAAAACAGACGCATCACGCGCATAAAAAGATTTGTGAACCAACAATCCGCTCGGTTTGTTAATGGCAATAATATATTCGTCTTGATAAAGAATTTCTAACATTTTGCAAAAATAGAAAGTTATTTTCGGTTAGAAAATAGAAGAGCCTTATATTTATTGTTTAATAAAATTGAATGAAAAAAGGATTGATTATTGGAAAAGGTTGGTTGGGATCAAGATTAGAAAAGTATTTAGAAATGCAATTTTTGATTGAAACTACGAAACGTATTTCGGATGCAGAAAATTGTTTTTCAATCGATTTTGATCATTACAAATCTGAAAAAATTAAACACAATCATGATTTTGTTATTGTGACAATTCCATTTGGAAGAAGAAATAATTTAGACGATTTACAGAAAAGATTTCAGCATTTAATTGACTTTTTAGGAGATTATAATAATCAACTTATTCTGCTTAGTTCAACAGCAATTTATCCTGAAAATAATGAAATTATTTTTGAAAATTCAATTGAAACTATTCATTTAAATAATCCTTATTATTCAATTGAAAATCAATTAAAAGAAAAATATAATCAATTAATCATTTTACGTTTAGGCGGACTAATGGGAAACGATAGATTTCTTTCTAAATATTTAACTTTAGAACATTCTAATCTATCTCAAATGGTCAATCATATACATTATCTAGATGTTTGTCAAGTGATCGAAAAAATGATTAATTCAAATAAAAATTCATCAATTTATAATATCGTTTCACCAGAACATCCTACTAAAGAAGAAGTGTTAGAATATCAATTAAATAAGAAAATTATTTCCTCTATAAGTCGTGAAGGAAAAATAATTTCAAGTCAAAAAATACAAGATGAATTTAATTATGAATTTCTTTACCCAAACCCAGTTTACTTTAAGGAAAATTAATTTCTTCTCTTTCGTTCTTTCGATTTAAATACAAAATAAAATGTTATCACTGATATAACAGTAATTAATATTGTGTCCCAATTTTCTTTGAATAAAGTCGTGATATTTTCCATTCTTGATGTTTATAAAGTTTAAAATTATAAAAAAAGCTGCTCTTACGAACAGCTTTTTAGGAATTTATCTTAAATCTATTTGATTAAGCGTGAATTGGACGATTGTCTGTAGCAGCTAAAGCAGCTTCTTTGATCGCTTCTGAGAATGTTGGGTGAGCATGAGACATTCTTGTTAAATCTTCTGCAGATGCACGGAATTCCATTGCTACAACTCCTTCTGCAATTAAATCAGCAGCACGAGCACCAATAATATGCATTCCTAAGATTTCGTCTGTGTTTTTATCAGCTAAAATTTTAGCAAAACCGTCTGTATCCATAGATGCACGAGCACGTCCTAAAGCTTTGAAAGGGAAAGAACCAACTTTGTACTCTACTCCTTCTTCTTTTAATTGCTCTTCTGTTTTACCAACTCCTGCAACTTCTGGCCAAGTATAAACAACACCAGGAATTAAGTTATAGTTGATATGAGGTTTTTGACCTGCTAATTGCTCAGCAACTAAAACACCTTCTTCTTCTGCTTTATGTGCTAACATTGCACCAGCAACAACGTCACCAATCGCATAAATGTTAGAAACATTAGTTTGTAAGTGATCGTTTGTTTTGATACGACCTCTTTCGTCAACCTCTACTCCTACGTTTTCTAAACCTAAAGATCCTGTGAAAGCACGACGACCAACAGCTACTAAAGCGTAATCTCCGTTAATTTCGATTTCTTCTCCTTTTTTAGAAGTTGCTTTTAATGTAACATCATTTCCGTTATTTACAACAGAAGTTACACCAGTTGAAGTGTGGAATTTCATTCCTTGTTTTTTCAATACTTTTGTCAACTCTTTAGACAAAGCACCATCCATTCCTGGAATAACACGGTCTGCATATTCTACAACAGTTACTTGAGAACCCAAACGTAAGTAAACAGATCCTAACTCTAATCCGATAACACCACCACCGATAACGATTAAGTGTTTTGGAACTTCAGATAAAGCTAATGCTTCTGTAGAAGTGATGATACGAGTTTTATCTGTTGGTGCAAATGGTAATTCAGATGAAACTGATCCAGTTGCAATAATTGTATTTTTAGCTTCAATCTCTTGAGTAGAGCCATCTTTAGCTGTTACAACGATATGAGTTGCATCTTTAAAAGCACCAGTACCTTCTAAAACATCAATATTATTTTTACTCATCAAGTATTTGATACCAGCTACGTTAGTATCTACAACACCTGCTTTTCGAGCAATCATTTGAGTGAAGTTTACTTTTGGAGCATCGATTTCGATTCCGTGCTCTTTAAAGTGATTTACAGCATCGTAATAGTGGTGAGAAGAATCTAATAAAGCTTTTGATGGAATACATCCTACATTAAGACATGTACCTCCTAAACTTTCTTTCTCGATAATTGCTGTTTTAAATCCTAATTGCGCTGCGCGAATAGCTGCAACATATCCTCCAGGTCCAGCACCAATTACGGCTACATCATAAGAACTCATATAGTTTTATTTTGATTTATTATTATAATTAATTTAAACTCTACAAATATAACCAATATCGAATAGATTTTCGTTATAAAATTATAATGAATTTTGTTAGCTAATTGGGAATAGTATTGATACAATTGGTATAGTTTTAAGTTCTTAATTTTTTTAAAAAAAACTTAAAAATTTTTACCGATCTGATAAAGTAAGTTTATACGGTAATGAATTCAGGAAATTTTTCCATTCTATTAAAATGTCAATAAAATCTAATAGAGGAATATTTATAAACCCAACATTAGTATCATGAAATGCAACTATTGCTGGAGGAGAACTAATTACTATTATTTCTTCTGCACTTCCTTCAACAACATAGTTAGTTACAAAATTATTCATAATGTAATCTTCCCTAAAAA
>NZ_DEVJ01000009.1:0-48193 GCF_002362875.1 Empedobacter sp. UBA3239
TTAGTTAAAGCAATTTACTGATTTTCAATCAAATGAAAAACTTTATTATTTAGTAAAAAAAATGCAAAACGGGTATTATGTTTAATATTTTAATATAATTAATAGAATTAAAAAAGAGAAAAAAAGTATAATGTAGGGGAAGTGATTTTTAATGAATTTTTAGTGATATAAATTGATTGTTTTTAACAATGAAATTGAGATAAAAAAATAGTATTCCGAATGAAAGTAGGAATAGCAAGACGGAATCACGGAGACCAAGATTGTTTTTATATTCCTATGATTTACAGATGATTACAAAATGTAATTACTAATTTCTATAAATAAAAGTAGTAATTTTAGTTATAACTAATTGATATATTGTATAGTTAGCTTGTTTTTTTAAATAGTATTTTATAGAAATACTAAGTTGTATAAAACGAAATTTATCTAATCAAAAGAAAATATAACAAGGTGTTTTTTGTAACAAAAAAAGCTTAGAATAATGACATAAAAAAAACCTCCATTTGGAGGTTTTGTATTTCTATTTTACATAAAATCTGTTATAAATATTTTAAATATGGTTAATATTAAATTATTATTATTTAAAACACTTAAATTTTATATATACTTTTTTATTCTAAAATTTTTTCTTAATATTAAATTAATTAACGTTAATATATAATTTTAGGTTGCAAACTATAATTGATTAATTAAAAACTAAAATTACATTAAAGATGAAAAAAATCTTATTAGCAAGTGCTTTTGCACTTATCGGAACTTTTGCTATAGCAAACGAAACAGAAACAAAAATTACAAATGAAGTTAAAGAATTATCATCAGTTATAAATTATAATACTTCTGAAGATGTTAATAATTGTGAAATAACAATTCGTGATGGTAATGGTAAATTACTTGCTTATACAATAGTTTATGCTACTTCAGAGTTAAATTGTAATTATCAAGCTGATAAGTATTTAGAGCAATATATTGCAGATCATTCATAATTGAATTAACTAATATCAACTACATTAATATAGCCTGATTATAATTAATCATGCTATTATAAAATAAATAATAAATGAAATTAAAGCCACTATTATTAATAGTTTTATTTTGTATTGCTAATTCTATTTATGCGCAAATATATCAACTTGATTATCAGTTTAATAATTATGTTTCAATATTGAATAGAACAAATACATATAACACAACATTAGTATATGACGTTCCTAATAAGGTAAGTTTATATACGGTAATAAAACTAAAAGAAAAAGCAAAGAGTGAAAAAAACAGTACTTCATTAGTTATAGAAGAAAAGGTGATTGATAATGAATTAATTTATAGTAATTTCAAAAAATTAGAAATGGTCATTCAAGAACAGATTGATATTGAAATGATGAATTTTACAGAAAAAATACCAACTATCAAATGGGAATTATCAAATGAAACAAAAGTAGAAAATGATTATAATCTTAAAAAAGCGACTGCTACTTTCAGAGGGCGAAACTATACAGTTTGGTACACATTAGATATTCCTGTAAATGTTGGACCATGGAAATTTCATGGACTTCCTGGTGCAATAGTAAGTGTTAATGAAGACAGCGGGAGATATTCTTGGCAATTAAAGGACGTGAAAAAGATAGAAGTAAGTACAATAAAAAATCCTTTAGAAAATAAAACGTATGCTGTAAAAAGCATCAAAGAATATCCACAATTAAAATTTGAAACGCCAGAAAGAGTTAAAGAAAAATTAAGAAAAATAGACAGTAATTTTATATTCCCAAAAGGAGAAAGAATAGATATAGAATTATTATTTGAATGGGAAAATAATTTATGATTCAATTAACTATCCAAAGCCACAGAAATTAGAAAAAAATAAGAATCTATATGAAAAATATACTTTCATTTGTAATGTTATTGTGTTTTGTAAATACATTTTGTCAAGAAAAAATACAAATAGAATACGAATTTCGAAATGAATTTGATATTGAAAATGCAAAAGATGCTGTTGTCAAAGAACGATTAAAAAACAGTAACGAAAATAGATTGTATTTTGAGTTTTTAAGTTCTGATAAAGAATCGCTTTTCCAAAGAATAGATAGAATTGATAACTCTCAGGGTAGATCAGGAGTCTCAATTTCCTTTATAAGTGGACCAGGAGGAATTTATTATAAAAATTTAGTTGACAAATCAACTCTTTCTGAAGTGAACTATAACGGAAAAAAAATGTTAATAACCGATTCTATAACAACTAAAAATTGGATATTAGCAAAAGATAAAGATAAAATTTTAGGGTTCGATGTTAAAAAAGCAACTTTACAAGTTTCTGAAAATTCATTTGTTGAAGCTTGGTATGCGTCAACAATTAAAATAAAAAATGGACCTTCTAATTATGAAGGATTACCAGGAATTATTCTAAAATTAATTTTGACGAATAAAGAAGAAAATTCCGTAAACAAACAAATTTATTTAGCAACAAAAGTTGAAGTGAGTGATAAATTAAAAATAAATAAACCAACAAAAGGTAAATCGATAACTCAAGTAGAATTTGATGAAATGATGAAAGAGGAGGAGAGAAAATTCAATGAATTATTTAAACAATAATTAAAAAATATAAAAAAAAGGATTTTGTTTTAAAAATCCTTTTTTTTATATCTATCAAATTGATAAAATTAGTTTATCAATCGACCCTATTACGTGTTGAATAAAAGTATTGGCAACTGTGTTCGTTTGTCAATTCATTCTTCTTCCATCATTTGTTTCATCTTGATTTGGAAATCCTAAAAAAAATACAGTATAAGAAAAGATATAAGACTTATTTATCTTAACATGATGAAAGGAATAAGAAATCAACTTTCAAATAGAAAATAAACAATATTTACATTATTAAGGTCTATTAAACATAATGGTTATTATACACCAAAATTTTTCAGGTTAAAACATTGAACTTGAACAAGTGCCGTTTTGAATAAGTAATTTTATATTTAAAAACGCTCGGAAAGGCGCATTTTACCGTTGTAACTGCATATCCAAAGCAGACATAAATAAAGCCTTAGTATAAAATTACTAAGGCTTTATTTGAAAAGATCAGAATGAGATCCTATTCTTGTTAAATGAATTTCTTTTTTATCTTCATCAAACTGAAACCAAATAAGAAGTAAATCAGAATTAATGTGACATTCCCAATAATCTTTATAGTCGCCAATAAGTTTATGAGCTTTCATTTTTAAAGGTAGATTATCAGCACCACCTTTAATTAATAATTCTAAACACATTTCAATATCTTTCAAATTCTCTAAATTTCCCGCATATGTCAACGCATCAAGGTTGATGATTTTCGTTTCAGGATATTTTAAGATAAATTCTCTTACAACATGAGAACCGATAAATCCAGCTCCACCTGTAATTAAAATAGTTTTCATAGTATTTTATAGTGTTATTTTTAATCGTTTCCAAACAAATCGCGCGTATAAACTTTCTCTTTCACGTCAGCTAATTCAGGTGCATTTCGATTCGAGATAATCACATCACATTCTTGTTTAAAAGCTTGAAAATCATTCATCACTTTCGATCCAAAGAAAGAATCTTCTTTCAGAACCGGTTCATAAACCACCACTTCAATTCCTTTTGCTTTAATACGTTTCATTACTCCTTGAATTGCTGATGCTCTAAAATTATCCGAACCTGATTTCATAATTAAGCGGTAAACACCAACTTTCTTAGGATTTTTAGCGATGATAGAATCTGCAATAAAATCTTTTCGCGTTCTGTTTGCATCAACAATAGCTTGAATGATATTATTTGGAACTGCATCATAATTCGCCAACAATTGCTTCGTATCTTTTGGCAAACAATATCCTCCATATCCAAATGATGGATTGTTGTAATGCGAACCGATACGAGGATCCAAACCAACTCCTTCGATAATTTGCTTGCTATTCAAGTTGAAAGTTTGTGCATAACTATCTAACTCATTAAAGTAAGCGACACGCAATGCTAAATAAGTATTCGAAAATAATTTGATTGCTTCTGCTTCGGTTGAATGTGTAAACAACGTCGGAATATCTTTCTTAATTGCTCCTTCTTTCAATAAATTAGCAAAAACTTCTGCTCTTTCGCTTTGCTCACCAATAATAATTCTTGATGGATACAAATTGTCGTATAAGGCTTTTCCTTCTCTCAAAAATTCAGGAGAAAAAATAATATTTTGATATTCTAATCGTGATTTTAAATCTTCAACAAAACCAACTGGAACTGTCGATTTTATAATAACTACAGCATTCGGATTAAATTGTTTAACATCCTTTATAACCGATTCTACACTTGATGTATTGAAATAATTTGTTTTTGGGTCGTAATCCGTAGGCGTTGCTACAATCACATATTCTGCCTTTGCATAAGCAGTTTCTTTGTCTAAAGTCGCAAGAAAATTAAGTTCTTTATTCTGCAAAAAATCTATAATTTCTTTATCTTCAATCGGAGATTTTTTTGCATTGAGCATTGCAATCTTTTCTGGAACAACATCTAACGCCACTACCTCATTATGCTGAGCTAATAAAATTGCGTTAGACAGACCAACGTAGCCTGTTCCCACTATTGCTATTTTCATTTATGGTTATTTAAAATTAGTTTAAGAGAACAAATTTAGTGAAATTCTCTTAATTCAAATACCAATTTACTAAAAATGAGCAAATAGACAAGCTTATTTACGTTTATAAAACTGTAACAATTGTTATTTCATTTTCAACGAACCGATTATCTAGTTCTTCATTTGCAAACTGGAAAAAATTTCAGTCAAAATTAGTTCTGTTTTAATATTCAAATTAACTTTACAAAAGTTAAAAATATAAACGTAATGTCTGTAAATAAAGAAATCAAACGTATCACTACCGAAACTGTGCGTAACATGAAATTTACCGGAGAAAAAATTTCGATGTTAACGGCTTATGATTTTACAATCGCTTCGCTTGTAGATACGGCTGGAACTGAAGTTATTTTGGTTGGTGATTCTGCTGCTAATGTAATGGCTGGTCACGAAACTACTTTACCAATTACTTTAGATCAAATGATTTACCATGCGCAATGCGTGGTTCGTGGAGCTAAACGCGCTTTGGTTGTGGTTGATTTACCTTTCGGAACTTATCAATCTGATCCGCAAAAAGCCTTAGAATCTTCTGTTCGAATCATGAAAGAATCTGGTGCACATGCGATCAAATTAGAAGGTGGAAAAGAAATCGAAGAATCTATTCGTCGTATCGTAAATGCTGGTATTCCTGTTATGGGACACTTAGGTTTAACTCCTCAGTCGATCTATCAATTTGGTTCATATAAAGTACGTGCAAAAGAAGATGCTGAAGCAGAAAAATTAATTAGCGATGCTAAATTATTAGAGGAATTAGGATGTTTTTCATTAGTAATGGAAAAAATTCCAGCTGATTTAGCTGCTAAAGTAACAGCCTCTGTTAATATCCCTACAATTGGAATTGGAGCAGGAGCTGGTTGCGACGGACAAGTTTTAGTTGTACATGATATGTTGGGATTAAACAACGAATTCAAACCAAAATTTGTTCGTAAATATTTAAACTTAGAAGATCAAATTCACCAAGCAATTGGACAATATGTTGCGGATGTAAAATCGGGCGACTTTCCGAATGCGAATGAACAATATTAATAATTTAGGTTAAGGTAGTGAGAAAGACAAAGCAAAACTCAATCTTAACATCTTTTAAACTTAATCTTAGTCTAAACCTTAAACTTACAACATGCCTTATCACGATTTCACAGAAATGCCAATTTGGATAAAAGCAATGAATATCGCTGTTCAAGTTTTTGAGTTAACTTCAAATTTACCTCGAACAGAAGATTATGGATTAACATCACAAATAAGACGTTCTGCAGAAAGTATTTCAGCAAATATTGCTGAAGGTTTTGGCAAATCGAGTATTAATGATAAGGTTAAATATTATGAAATCGCAAAAGGTTCGGCTTTCGAATCAAAATCTCATTTGTATTATGGACAGAAAGTTGGATATTTTAACGAAAACACAATAAATCTTCTTCTTGAAGAATTAAATGCTACAATTTTTGAGATTAATAAACTCAAAAAAGCATTAAAAAATTAAATAAATTCTAATTAATTAGGTTGACTTTCCCTAAGTCTTAACCTTATTCTCAATAACATGAATCCAGAAATTTTATTCGAAGATAATCATTTGTTAATCATCAACAAAAAAGCGGGTGAATTAGCACAAGGAGACGAAACAGGCGATATTCCACTTATCGATAGTCTAAAGGACTATATAAAAAAACGCGATAACAAACCTGGAAATGTTTTCTTAGGGTTGGTGCATCGTTTGGACCGTCCAACTTCTGGTGTGTTGATTTTTGCTAAAACTTCGAAAGCTTTAACACGAATGAACGAAATGTTTCAGAAACGAAATATTGACAAAGTTTACCGTGCTATTGTACAAAGCAAACCACCAAAAGACTTCGAAAGATTAGAACATTATCTAAAGAAAAATCCTAAAAATAATAAAACAACAGTTTATTCTAAACCTACTGCTGATGCAAAAAAAGCAATTTTAGAATACACTTATTTAGGCGCTTTAGATTCTTTTCATTGTGTAGAAGTGAAGTTATTTACAGGTCGTTCGCATCAAATTCGCGCGCAACTTTCTTCTGTTGGTTCTCCTATCAAAGGCGATTTGAAATACGGCGCTAAACGTTCTAATCCTGACGGAAGCATTTGTTTACATGCGCATCGCATTACATTTGAACATCCTGTCAAAAAAGAAGAAATGACAATTGTAGCTCCAGTTCCAAAAGATGCTATTTGGCAAGCAACGAACAAATTTAATTCGTAAATTTGTCGCTTATTTGTTTGTCAAATGAACAACATTTTTTATTTCATAATTTATCAAATTTCGCGTTTACCTCTTTCGGTTTTATACAGATTTTCGGATTTTTTGTTCTTTCTGTTGTACACGGTTATTGGTTATAGAAGACGTGTCATTAGAACAAATTTAGAAAACTCTTTTCCCGAAAAATCTCAGGAAGAAATCAAAGCTATTCACAAGAAATTCTATACTAATTTTTGTGATTATTTAGTCGAAACCTTAAAAAGTTTTTCTATTTCTCAAGAAGAATTGGACAAACGATTTACATATTCTAATCTCGACGTTTTTAATGAAATAAAAACTGAAAAACGAGATGTGATGATGATGTGTGGGCATATTTTTAATTGGGAATGGTTTATTGGAACAGTAAAACATCTACCAACAAAAGAAAGTGCAGCTGTTTATCATAAAATTCGAAATCCTTTTTGGAACGATAAAATCAATGCTATGCGTGGTCGTTTCGGGACAAAAGCGTTGGACATGAAAGATGTGTTGCGTTTTATGATGAAAGCTCCAAATGATGGAGAATTAACGTATTTATTTGTCGCAGATCAAAGTCCAAAACAATCAGCTGTTCACTATTTTATTGATTTCCTGAATCAGAGAACGCCTGTTTTTAATGGTTTTGAAAAAATTGCACGCCGCAAAGATATGGCTGTTGTCTTTTGTCAAACCGAAAAAATAAAACGCGGTCATTATCACACAACTTTTATTCGACTACAACCTCAACAAGAAAAATTTGAAGAAAATGAAATTGTTCATCAATTTTTTCATCATTTAGAACAAACCATTCAACAACATCCAGATAATTGGCTTTGGAGCCACAAACGTTGGAAATATGCCGATTTGTAATTTTAAATATTCATGAAAACAGCAATTGCAATCCTAAATTGGAATGGCGAAAAATTATTGCCTCAATTTTTACCTTCGGTTATTAACAATTCTAAAAATGCAACAATTTATGTAATTGATAATGCGTCGACTGACAACTCAATCGAATTGTTGACAACTCAGTTTCCTTCTGTCAAAATCATTCAGAACAAAGGAAATTATGGCTTTGCACAAGGCTATAACGAGGGTTTAAAACAAATTGATGCAGAATATTTCTGTTTATTAAATTCGGATGTCGAAGTAACTGAAAATTGGATAGAACCAATTGAAAAGTTATTCGATAATAATCCTGATATTGCGGCTATTCAACCCAAAATATTAGACTACAAAAACAAAGAATATTTTGAATATGCTGGTGCTGGAGGAGGTTTCATCGATAAGTTTGGTTATCCATTTTGTCGCGGACGTGTTTTTTCAACTTTAGAAAAAGACAATGGACAATATAATGATTCCACAAAAATTTTTTGGGCTACAGGAGCAAGTTTATTTATCCGAAAAAAAGATTTCTTTGAACAAAATGGTTTTGACGAAGAATTCTTTGCACACATGGAAGAAATCGACTTGTGTTGGCGATTAAACAACGCTGGACGAAAAATTTATTATTGTGGAGAATCGACTGTTTATCATTTGGGCGGTGCAACTTTGGATAAAGCCAATCCAAAAAAATGGTATCTAAATTACCGAAATAGTTTGTGGATGATGCTTAAAAATCTACCTGCAAACAAACTTTTTCCGATGCTTTTCACACGTCTTTCTATGGATGGAATTGCCGCTGTTGCCTTTTTACCAAAACAAGGACTTCCACATGTTTGGGCTGTTTTCTTATCGCATATGCATTTTTATTTTGGCTTTATAAAAATGTATAAAAAACGTCAACAACATCAAATTAAAAATTATTCTGATAAAGAATTATTGCCATTTCAATATTTTATCAAAAAACGTCAATACTTTAAGGATTTGAAATAATCAGTCTTCAAATATTAAATCATTTCTTAAAATTTCTATAATTTTTTTTAATTCTATTATTGTAGAATATAAAAATATTACTATCATTGTACAACAAATCAAACTACAATGAAAAAATTATTTACATTATTTACTTATTGCGTTCTACTTACAACTTTGTCTTTTGCACAAAAACTTGAAGTGAATTATCAAGAAATTATAGATGTTAACGTAGATGAACTAAAGAAAAATATGAAAGTTGAAACTTCTGGTTCTGTTAGTTTACCAAAAGACTTTTATGACAATATGTATAAGAGCCTGTCGGAACCTAAAGATTTTAAACTAATAATTAATGATAATTTATCTACGTATAAAAAAATTGAAAAAATTAGCAATGGTCAAGGTAATGGAGGCTTTTCTATGTCTGTGAGTTTTTCTGGTGGAGGAAATGGAATTGTAAAAGATCTATCAAAAAAGGAATATTCGAAAAGCGCTAATTTGATGGATAAATCGTATTTAATAAAAGATAAATTAACCGAATACAAATGGCAATTAACGCGTGAAACTAAAAAATTAATTGGTTTTGATGTCAAAAAAGCAACTGCAATTATTGATAGTACAAAATCTTTAGTTGCTTGGTATGCGCCGAGTATAGCCATAAAAGATGGACCTGGAATTTACAATGGTTTACCTGGTTTAATTTTGGAATTAGAAATTATTAATAATTCGAAATCAGAAAAAAAATCATTTGGCAACACAACAATTAGAGCAACTGAAGTGAAAGAAGTCCCGGACATGAAGCCAATTGAAAAACCTAAGGAAAAAAATGTAATTACAGAAAAGGAATTCGAAGAGTTGGCTAAAAAACAGATGGAACGTTTCAAAGAAATGAGGTCTGAAGGTGTGAGTAAAGATTAAAGAAAATATTTTTTATCAATCGTTAAACATTTCATACAATTTCTTGTCTAAGAACTATAAGCACATTTAAAATGAAAAAAATAATTTCAATTTTTGTTTTACTATTTAGTTTTTCAGCCTTTGCGCAACAAGAAAAAGTAGAAGTTTCGTACACAACACGTATCATTTTACCAGACGATTTTACATTTCAACCTCCTAGTGGCGGTAATGGACGTATGATGCCAAAAGAAATGCAAGAGCAATTCAAGAAAAATATTCAAGAGCCGCAAGAAGCTAAGTTGACTATTTTGGGTGATGAATCGTTGTATAAAATGGTTGAAAAAATATCAAACGATCAAAGTCAAGGTTCTAGAGGAATGAGAGGCGGAATGCGAATGATGTCGATGAATGGAGATAATATTTATAAAAATAGTACAAACCATTTGCTCTTAAAGGAACAAAACATGATGGGAAAAAGCTATGTTATAAAAGATTCTTTGCAAAATTTTGATTGGAAATTAACGCGCGAAACAAAAACAATTTTAGGAAACGAAGCCAAAAAAGCAACTGCTATTATTGATAGCGTTCAGACAACAGTTTGGTACATTCCAACTTTGAAATATAAAACTGGTCCAGAAAATTATTGGGGATTACCAGGTTTAATTGCAGAAGTACAAACAGAGATTAACAGAGGCATGTTTAAAGGCTCTAAAATTATTTCTTTGACGGATATCAAAACATCAACAAATTCAAAACCAATAGAAAAACCAAAAGATAAAGGTGCTATTTCTCAAACAGAATTTGATAAATTGATGCAAGAACAACGCTCACGTTTTGAAGAAATGCGAAATTCTGGCGTAAATAAACGAGATTAAGGTTTCTTAAAATTGAATTAATTATTTGTAATAATTAATTCAATTTCATATCATAAAACTTATATTTAATTCTAAATTAATCTTAAGAAATAAAATACTATGAAAGCTTTAATCATCGTAGATATGCAATACGATTTTTTACCAGGAGGTTCCTTAGCTGTGAATGATGGAGATAAAATTATCGAACGCATAAACAAATTACAAGAAAAGTATGATGTTGTTGTGGCAACGCAAGATTGGCATCCAGCAAATCACAAAAGTTTTGCTTCGCAACACACAGATAAACAACCTTTTGATGTAATCGAATTAGGTGGAAATCGTCAAGTTTTGTGGCCAGATCATTGTGTACAAGGCACTAAAGGAGCAGAAATACACAAAGATATCAAGCAAAATAAAATAAGTGCAATCATCCGAAAAGGTATGAATCCAGAAGTTGATTCGTATAGTGCTTTTTTTGATGTGAATAAAAAGAATCCAACAGGGCTAAATGGATTCTTAAAAGATCATAATATAACGAGTGTATACATTTGCGGCTTAGCAGCAGATTATTGTGTATATTACACAGCAAAAGATGCTTTAGCATTGGGATATACAACATATATTTTAGAAGGAACAACAAAGGCTATTAACCAAGAACTTTTTGATGAATTGAAAGAAGATTTTATCAAAAAAGGAGGAAATGTCTCGACGTATTTATTATAATATTATCAATAAATCGCTAGATAAAAATGTCATTTGGAAATCCTTAACTTTTTGAATGACATTTTATTTTTTAGAATAAATTCAAAAAATATCTGTAACATTAGTCTACAAAAGCAGACTAATTAGACAAATACAATAATTATGAAAAAAGCAATCTTAACATTTGCCTTAGGAATTATTACAACTACAATTTCTATCGCGCAAGACAATAAAACACAAAATATCGATGCAACTTATGTAATGGAAGTTAAAATGGACTACGAAAAAACCATGAAAACTATTCCAGAAGCATACAGAGCTCAAGTTGGAGGAATGCTAAAAGCTGAAATTGATGCAGGAATTTTTATGACTTACTTCTTTAAAAGTAATTCCAAAAATTCAACATTTACATTAGAAGAAAAAGTAAATAACGGACAAGGTGGATTAGGAATAATTGCTCAAAACATGGCAGCAATGGATAATAAACCAACTTATAAAGACTTTACTGTAACTCCAAATATGTATTACAAAGAAGTTGATATGGGTGTAAAACAATATTTGATTAAAGATCAAATTCCAGATTATAAATGGAAAATCTCGCGTGAAAAAACGGATATAGCTGGTTACAAAGCGACAAAAGCGGAAGGCGTTATGATGGATTCTATTCCTGTGACAGCTTGGTATGCGCCAGAAATCCCTGTAAAAGATGGACCAACTTCATTAGCTGGATTGCCAGGTTTGATTATAAAAGCTGAGTTTGAAATGAATGGAGCTAAATTAATTTACACATTGAAAGATTTAAAAATTTCTGAAAAAGAATTGAAAATTGCTTTACCTACAAAAGGAGAAGTTGTTACACAAGATCAATTTATGAAAATCGTAATGGATATTCAGAAAAAAATGCAAGAACAAATGAATGGAGGTCTAGACACTAAATAATTCATTCAAAACATATAAAAACACATCTGTTTCTAACACATAAGATGTGTTTTACAAAAAACTCTATTTTGAGTCATCAACTAAAAAATACATATGAAGAAATTACTCTATCTAATTTTATTTACTTCTGTTGCTCAAATCTCATTTGCACAAGAATGTAAATTAAAAGGATCTGTTGCAAATGATGCTGGAATTCCTGTTACAGACGCTTCTGTTTCTATTTTTGATAGTAAAAATGAAGGAAAAGGTTTTGTTTTTACAAGTAACATGGGTGAATTTGAATTCAAATTGCCTTGTGGACAAAAATATGATATCGAAATTGAGCAAGCTGGTTACGAAACATATATAGAAAATGTTGATTTAAATGAAAATGTCAACAAAAAAATAAAACTTAAACAAGGAAAAGAAATTTCCTTAAAAGAAACAATTGTAAAAGCTCAACAAGCGATCAAAGTAAAAGGTGATACAATTGAGTTTGATGCAGATTCTTTCAAAGTTGGAAATGAGGAAACATTAGAAGATATCCTTAAAAAATTACCTGGAATTGAAGTTCAAAATGGTAAGGTAATGTACAAAGGTAAACCAATGTCGCAAGTAACAGTTGGTGGACGTGAAGTTTTGGGTGGTAACGAAAAATTATTGAACAAAAATTTACCTTCGGATGCGGTTTCTAAAATACAATTAAATACAAAATTCAAATCAAATCCTTTTGCTTCTTCATTACAAGAAGATGACGAACAATTCTCGTTAAACATCGAACTAAAAGATGATATGAAACGTCTTGCATTTGGTAATGTAACACTAGGTGGAGATGCGGATAAACATACAGATGCACAAGCAAAGATTTTCTATTTCTCAGAAAAAACGGACGGTACTTTAATCAATGATTTTAATACATTCGGGAAACAAGTTTTTGATCAAGATGATTATATGAGCTTCTTTGGTGGGTACTCTGAATTTAATTCTGAAGGAAGTATTTATTCATTAAGAGGAAATTCGAACAATCTAAACTTGATGACAAAAAATGATGCACCGAGTATGAATACCTATAATGGTGCTGTCCATTTTGGTGTTGAACCAAATAAGAAACTAAAAATCTCTGGGTTTGGTTTACTTAATACAAATAATATTCGTTATGATTCTAAATCTGAGCGTTATTACAACAACATCGAATCACCTTATACAACTGTCGATCAGGAACAAAATAAGAGCAATATTTTGATGGGAATGTCGCGTTTGCGTTTAGATTATAATCCGAATGATAAAGGACAAATTAAATATCGCTTAAACTTTAATTATTTAGATAGCGAAAACGAACAATTGGTTGATAGCTATTATAACGATCAAAAAAATAGCTTTAGAAATGTAAATTCTGAACAAAAGAATTACTCTTTATCACAAACTTTATCTTACATCCGTAAAGTTGGACGCGATGATAATGTTGGTTTATATTTCCGTCATCAATATCAAAAAGATACGCCAGATTACAATGTTTTATCAACAGCAAATCCGTTCTCGTCTTTTAATTTGTTCAAGAATTTATCTCAAGTAAATAATCAATATAATATCAATCAAGATCAAAACTTTGTTTTGAACACTGTTCAATTATACGGAATCTATAATCATTTGTTGACAAATACATCTAACCTTAAAATTAAAGTTGGAACAAATTTTAGTACGCAAGATTTTGAAAATAAAATCTATGATTTTCAGAAATTAATGAATAATAATTTATTAATCAGTAATACAGATCTAGATTACAACGAGTCTTTTGCTGATGTAACGTTGACAAAAAAATTAGGAAACTTTCAAGTAGATGCAGGAGCAGGAATTTCATTTTTTAATGAAAAATCTAAATACCAAGATGGTGAAAAATTAAATCGTTCGGAAACAAAATTTTTACCTCATTTGAATTTGCAATACAAGTTTAACAATGCAACAAGTGTTCGCGCTAGTTATACACAAAACTATAGCTATCCGTACACAAAAGATTTTAATGATTCTTACACAATTCAAAGTTATCAATCGATTTTCTATGGAAATAGAAACTTAAGACAAGCTTTGACACATACAGCAAGTCTTAATTTTAGTCATTTTAACTCATTCACATTTTTTAATATTTTTGCGAATTTGAGTTATACATTACAAGAAAAAAGTATACAAACACAATCTGTTTTAAACCGTGATTTTATCATCTCAGGAAACGATACAATTGTAAATAACTATCAATTCAATACCTTAATTAATTCTGGTAATAATCAAGAAACTTATTCAGGATATTTCATGATTGGGAAACGTTTTGCTAAATGGTACAATGCACGATTAACAGGTAATATTACTACTTCTAATTATTATACCATTACACGAAATATTGAATATGAAAATGGAGTTGTTAAAAATGATGATTTGAAGGATGTTAACAATAAAAGTTTTAATCAAACTTATAATTTAGAAAACTCGTTTACATTCAAAAAGAAATTTGAATTGAAAGCTGGGGTTAATTTAAACCTTAGTAAATATCAATCCTTATCTGAACAGAAATTTACGAACTGGCGTCCATATGGTGAAGCCGCTTGGTCCGCTACAAGTAAATTATTAGTTCAGACCGATTTCTCTTATCGTTTACAATACCGTGATGGAGTAGAAATAAACACAGCAAAAGAGTGGAATGCTTCTGCACGATATAACATTGCGAAGAAAACTTATTTAACTCTTACAGGAGGAAATCTATTAGGAAACAACGTAATTGTTTCGAATGGATTTAATGATAACTACATATCGACTACAACTAAAAATGTTTTGGGAAGATATTTTATCGTAAGTTTACGATATAAATTCTAAAATAAATGAATTAAATAGTAAAAGCCCTTCTATAGAAGGGCTTTTACTATTTAATCACTTGTGGATAATCAAACAAATTATTTGGATCATATTTCTTTTTTAATTGCTGCAATCGAGCCAAATTATTTCCGAAATAAGCATTATTTGCATCAGGAAAATTAATATCCGGGTAATTTCGGTATTGTTTTATATTCCCAATATTTCTTAATAATTGTTGTATTTCTTCAAATGATTTTGTCAACTTTTCTTCTTGCGAAGGCAAATCCCAATACGCTTGTAACTCGCTCAAATAATTAATATCGCGATGTGGATAAGCAGAATCTGAAGCTTTGACTTCATTGATTTTCCCACCCAAAGTATTTATCTGATAAATCATTCCTTTAGAAGATGTCACTTTTGCAAACAAATCAGTTAAGCCATTTTCTATATCATCAATACCTTTGTATAAACCAGCCGAAGCATTTTTGAAATAAATTGGTTCTTTAACGCCGTAATAATTTTTGAGTGCAGCTGCCAAATTTCTATTTTTCATAGGTTTATAATCACTAACAAACGGCAATAAACTCGAAAAAGTTTTCTCAAAATCAGTTTGATTCGCAGCAAAATTGGTAAATAAAATGGTTAAAAACTTTCCGTTCAATACAAATGCAGAAAAAGCTTCCTTGGGTAATTTTTCCGTTGCTTGGAACCAAAGTCGGATTAATTGGACAAATTTATCTGATGTTAGATTTGTAAACTTCATACGATATCCGCTGAAAGATTGTGGGGCTGGATAAGTTTTGAAATGTAACTCCGTTACAACGCCAAAATTTCCATTTCCGCCGCCTTTACACGCCCAAAGTAAATCGGGATCTTGATCAGAGTCGATTGTATTTCCTTTGTAATCGATCATTTTTACACGAAGCAAATTATCACATGTCAAACCATATTTTCGGCTAAAAAAACCATAGCCACCGCCCAAAGTCAAACCACCAACAGCCACAGTTCCACATGATCCAGCTGGAATAATTCTTTTCTTAGGTAAAAAATTAGCATAAATTTCCTGTAATAAACAAGCTGGTTGTAATTTCACTTTATTCTCTTGCAACCACGTAATTTTGTTCATCAGTCCAAGATGAATCAACAATCCGTTATCAACATTCGAAAAACCTTCAAAACTATGCCCTCCACTTCGAATTGCAATTTTTAGTTTCTTTTCGTTTGCTAATGCAATTGCTTTTTTTATTCCAGTTTCTGATTTACAAACTGCTATAATCTTAGGAAATTTCTGAATTCTTTTATTAAATGATTTTCGGTATTGATCATATTTTTCATCATCCTTAGTCAAAAGAATTAAATCGTTATCTAAAAAATCATCAAACGAATAAAAAGACATAAAAAAAAATCCTAAACTACCTGTACCAAGTAGTTTTAGGAATTCTCTTTTTGTATAATTTGGTTGTTTCATCGCTAAAATTGGTTTAGCTAAAGATACAACTATTTAATATTATTCTCTTTTAACCAATTTCTATAATTCTCAGCATTTTTTAAATGTTCCTGATAATCGTTGGTATAAATGTGATAACCTGGTTTTTTAGGATCTGCAACAAAGAAAATAAAATCGTGATTTGCTGGTGTTAAAACCGCATCAATTGCTCCTAAATTTGGTAAACAAATTGGTGCTGGTGGCAAACCTTTGTTACGATAAGTGTTGTACGCATTCGAAGACCACGTCCATTTTTTGTATACACGTTGCACTTTTTGATCCCAACCATTTTCCATTTTGTACGCATAAATAGATGTTGGATCGGCTTCTAAACGCATATCTTTCGCCAAACGATTCATATATGCACGTGCAACTTTTTGTTGTTCATCCATATTATCAGACGATTCCAACTGAACAATAGACGCCAACGTTGTCACTTGCAAAGGTGTCATATTAAGCGCTTTTGCTTTTGCCAAACGATCTGCATTCCACACTTTATCGTGTTGCGCCACCATTTTGTCCACAAATTTTTCTGGTGTTAATCCCCAATACACGAAATACGTTTCTGGAATGAAATATTGCTTTACCGTTTCTTCGTTTAACGTTGTATCGTTTTTTTCTTTCACAAAATCGCGAATAGCTGTCAAAACTTCGATAGAATCCATATCAATTTGTTTGGAAACTGATCCCGCCAAATGGTAAATTGTTGGTTCATTCTTGATACGAAGCTTCACTTCTTCTTGCTCTCCTCCTTGCAAACGATCAATAATATCGCGGTTAGAATCTGAGCTTGAGATTTTATATTTTCCAGATTTTATCGTTGCTGGATAATCTGCATCTTCTGCATACTGTTTGAACAATTTTTCATCCTTCAAAAATGGTTTTAAAGAATCTAAAACTTGCTCAAATTTAGCTCCACGAGAGATATAGATATAACCATCTTTGGTTGCATTTCCTTTGAAACCGTCTATAAATGTACATCCTACAAATACGAATGAACAAATTAATATTAATACTAAATTTAATTTTTTCATTGGATTGAATTAAATTTCAATTTCACCTTCAAAAACTTTTACCGCTGGTCCATTTAACCAAACATTGACAAAGTTATGATTATTTTCTTCAAAATTTACAGATAAATCTCCACCCATTGCTTTTACTTTGATATCTTTTTTATCCACCAAATTTTTGACATAAGCAGAAATCGCTGCGGCCGTAATCCCAGTTCCGCAAGCCAAGGTTTCGTCCTCTACTCCACGCTCATACGTACGAATTGTAAGACTATTATCTGGCATAACTTCAACAAAATTTACGTTAGAACCTTTCTCAAAATAAGGCGCACCGTTACGAATTGCTTTTCCTTTTTTGTAAACATTAATATCTTTCACATTCTCCACAAATTCTACGTGATGCGGCGAACCTGTGTTCATAAACAAATATTTGTCGTGATCTTCCACTTCATTTACATCAATCATTTGTAAACGAATAACTTCTTGATCTACGACACCATGATGCAAACCATCAATCGCATTAAATGTCATTTTGTCATTAGCTACATCCAAATCATTTGCAAATCGAATAATACAACGTCCTCCGTTTCCGCACATTGTACTTTCCTTTCCATCCGAATTGAAATACACCATTCTGAAGTCTGAATTTTCATCATTTTGTAACAAAATCAAACCATCAGCTCCAATCCCAAAATTACGATCACATAGCCTATTAATCAATTCTATAGAGATTGGAAACGTTTTTTCTCGATCATCAATCATGACAAAGTCATTCCCAGCTCCTTGATATTTATAAAATTTTAATTTCAACTTCCTAAATTTTAAACAAAGTAAATACATTTTTGTCACTCTTAACTAATGTTATAAAAGATTTATAATATAGTGTTAACATGCGTTAAACGGTTTGAAATGTTAAAATTTTGGTCTTAAATTTGATTTAATCTAAAAACATTAAAGACTTATATAATTAAAGATGAAAAAATATACAGGATACTTATTAGTTGGATTAGTGAGCTCTATGACAACTATGGGAGGTTTTTATTTGATGAACGAAAATGGAAGTAATCCATTTATTACAAATGCAAGTAATCAGAAAAATGGAGACTTTGAATTTGTAGATTATAAAGGAAATTATGGTTATGATGCGCCAAACTTTGTGCAAGCATCTAATAAAGCTGTACACACCGTTGTAAGTATTAAAAATTATTCAAACCAAAGACAGCAACAACAACAGCAATTCTTTGATCCTTTTGATTTCTTTTTCGGACAACCAGAACAACAGCAACGTCGACAACAACAGCCTGATCGAGATCAGCCATCAGGAATGGGTTCTGGTGTAATTATTTCACAAGATGGTTACATTGTTACAAATAATCACGTGATACAAGGTGCTTCTAAAATTGAAGTGACTTTGAATAATCAAAAAAGTTATATTGCCGAATTAGTTGGTACTGATCCAAGTACAGATATTGCCTTATTGAAAATTAGTGAAAAAGGTTTACCATTCACAAAATTTGTCGATTCAGATGCGATTAATGTTGGAGATTGGGTGTTAGCAGTTGGTAATCCATTTGGATTGACATCTACTGTTACAGCAGGTATTGTTTCGGCAAAAGGTCGTAGCATTAATATTTTAGGTAAAAATTCTGAATCACCAATCGAGTCGTTTATTCAAACCGATGCAGCGATTAATCCAGGAAACTCTGGTGGTGCTTTGGTGAATGCAAATGGAGATTTAATTGGTATCAATACAGCTATTTCTTCGCCAACAGGAGCTTATTCTGGTTACGGATTTGCTGTTCCTGCAAACTTGGTAAAAAAAGTTGTTGAGGATATTAAATCGTACGGAATTGTACAACGTGGATATTTAGGTATCAAAGGTTTTGATTTATCGAATGAAGATGCTGTAAAACAATATAACAAACAGTTCAAAAAGAACATTAAAACCGATAATGGAGTAATGGTAACTGAATTGGTTGCGAAAGGATCAGCAATTGATTCTGGAATCGAAGAAGGAGACATCATTACAGCTGTAGATGGAAAACCAATTACATCTTTCTCTTCGTTATCATTCATCGTAGGTAGCAAACGTCCTGGTGACAATGTTGCACTTACTGTAAGACGTGGAAACTCTGAGAAAACATACAACATCACATTGAAAGATGCTAAAGGAAGCACTAAAGTGAGAAGCAAATCTGACTTAACGCCAACTGAAGTTCTTGGTGCAGAATTTGAGCCATTAACAGAACGTCAAAAAGATAGTTTCGGAATTAATTATGGTGTCATGGTAAAACATTTAGATAATGCAGGAAAATTAGCAGCAGCAGGTGTTCAAGAAGAATTTATTATCTTATCTATCAATGATAAAAATGTAAGTTCACAAGACGATATCGAAAAAATCTTAAAAAATTATAAAGGTCGCGTGTCAATTAAATTTGCAGATTATTACGGACGAATCTATACAAAAGGATTCACGATGGATTAAAATTTTGAGTAGATTTTAAATTTTAATAAATCATTATAAATAGCTACAACAAGATAAGTTGTAGCTATTTATCTTTACATTAAATTTGTTTAACGAAAAACTATCCCATATTTATTAAAAAAATTATTCTTTCACTCTTTCTTTTGTTTAGTTCTTTTTCTTATTAACAAGAAGTTCTATGGGGACCAACCTTAAGCTACTCTAATCAATCTGGAAACTTTGGTAAAGCAGGTTTATTTTTTCTTTTCGGCTTAGGTGATAATATGGTTGATTTTAAATTAGACTCAAATGCTAATATGGGATATATGCGAGATAATTTTCACGTAATTCCTGAAGTTGGCATTACAGGATATGTTGCCGCGAGCCAGTTGATGTATATTTTTTCCATTTGTAGAAAGTGAATTTACACCTTATACAATTACTCCAAAAGCTGGTATTTCATTAGCTTCTTTTGTAGATTTTGGTTTTGGATATGGTTTTAAGATTAATAAAAAAGATAGTTTTAAACCTATCAAAGGTTTTCAATTTTCAATTGGAGTAAATATACCTCTCAATTTGAAATAAAAAATCATTAATGATGATGAAAATTTATTTTTTGGGAGAAAGCTAAATAATTCATTAATTTTATCACATGAAAAAGTTCATCGCAATCTTTGTTTTTATCATTAGTTTTCAAGCGAAAGCACAACAAAATTTATCCGATTATTTTACAATTAATCTTGGTTATGAATATTGGAACGGAAATTACGGAAAAGTTGGAACAGATTTGTTCTTAGTACAAGATAATAACAATATTTTGACGTTTAGCGCCAATGCTAATTTGGGTTATATGAAAGACAAATTTCGTGTAATTCCAGAAGTTGGAGCTGGATATATGTTCAATTTTCGCAACAATACTGGTGATCCATATAGCTCTAACTTTAACTCTGCTTTTTATGTTATCCGTACTGAAGTTTCTCCGTGGACAATTACTCCAAAAGCTGGTATCGCAGTTTTGAGCATTGTAGAGTTAAATGCTGGTTATTCTTTCGAGTTTAGAGAAAATAAGGATTTTAAAGATATGAGCGGTTTCCGAGCTGGATTAACTATTCACTTACCGACTCAGCTTTTTTAGCATTTCTAATACTTTTA
This sequence comes from Empedobacter sp. UBA3239, assembly GCF_002362875.1. NCBI lineage: Bacteria > Pseudomonadati > Bacteroidota > Flavobacteriia > Flavobacteriales > Weeksellaceae > Empedobacter > Empedobacter sp. UBA3239. The sequence continues at coordinate 21,036 of NZ_DEVJ01000009.1, forward strand.
CGCAATTCTTTCAAACGAATATATAAATCTGAAGTCGACGCATTTTCTTCAATTGCATTAAAAATAAAGACACCTTTATCAATATAAAAGAAGATGATAGCTTCGTGATCTGCTACTTTAAAAGCATTTGTAATCCCATTTATTTTGTTCTCAACCCAAGATAATTTGCATGTTTTCAAATCAAAAATATGATCTTCATTACCCAAAATATCTTTGAAGATTAATTGTTCTCCTTGCGCATACAACACACCACTTCCTTGAAAAGATTTCATTTTAAGAAATCTACCTTGCGGACGCCCAATATTATAACGTACAACAGCCTTTAGATCTACCTGATCTGGTAAACTTTTCAGCGTATGTTGTTCATTTTTCTCTCTGACTTTCGCATCAGATACGGCAATAACAAAGAATATCGAAACAAAAATTCCGAAAATCAAAAATATTATTAGGATTGATATGATTGGTGCCATAATATATTAAATGTTAAGTAAAGTTATAAAAAAGCTTGAATTAATATCTAAATAAACCTTTTTTTTTACCTTAGCTTCGCAAACTGATAAAAATTACGAATGAATAAATTAATTTGGTTGTTATTTCCCGCCACAATCTTTGCTCAAAAAGGAGAAACACAAATAAAAGTTAATGCGTTAACAATGCCACTTGCAATGGTAAATCTTGGTGTTGAACATGCAATCACAGATAGAATAACTTTACAAGCTGACGGTTTTCTCTCTCCTTGGAAATCATTTGCAGGTAATCATTTATAAATGTATATGTTTTTTGGTGAAGGTAGATATTACTTTGATAAATCTTTTAGTAAATTTTATATAGGTCCAAACATTGGAGTTGGTTTCTTTGATATTCAAAAATGGAATTATTGGAACACTGATAAATATCAACGTGGAGTAGCAATCTTAACAGGAGCTACAATAGGTTATCAAGTAAAAATTAACGAACATTGGGGATTAGATGTTTTTGTTGGTGGAGGACACTCTCAAGGAAATTACAAAGGATATTATAAAGAAGATTCTCCTAATTTGGGACGATATGATTCTGCGCAATCATTTAATAAAAGTGGGGAGTGGCTGCTTTACAAAGGCGGTGTAATGCTTACTTATAAATTTAAACGAAAAAAATCCAACTAAAATTAGTTGGATTTTTTATATCTAGTATTATTTTACTCTTACACAGGCGTATTCATATCGAAAGCCTCTAGATATTCGGCAACACGTTTTACAAACATACCTCCTAAAGCTCCATCCACAACACGGTGATCGTAAGCATGAGATAAGTACATTTTATGACGAATTGCAATCATATCTCCTTGCGGAGTTTCGATAACAGCAGGTTTTTTCACAATTGCACCAACAGCCAAAATAGCTACTTGAGGTTGAGGAATAATTGGCGTTCCTAATGTATTTCCGAAAGAACCAATATTTGTAATTGTATACGTTCCTCCCTGTATTTCTGCTGGTTTCAATTTATTATTACGCGCACGATTTGCTAAATCATTAACCTGAGAAGCTAACCCCGCTAAATTAAATTGATCTGCATTTTTGATAACAGGAACAATTAAATTTCCACTTGGTAAAGCAGCCGCCATTCCAATATTGATATTTTTCTTCTTAATAATTTTATCTCCATCAACCGAAGCATTAATCATTGGGAAATCTTGAATTGCTTTTGCTACAGCTTCGATAAAAATTGGCATGAAGGTAATTTTCTCACCATGTTTTTTCTGAAATTCATTTTTATTTTTATCTCTCCACAACACAATATTCGTCATATCAACTTCTACGAAAGACGTTACGTGAGGAGCAATTTGTTTTGCTTGTAGCATATTTTGCGCAATAATTTTACGCATTCTATCCATTTCGATAATTTCGTCTCCTTCACCAACAGAAATTGGCGCAGATTGCACTTGCGGTGCTTGAGGTTGAGCAACTGGTGCAGCAACAGAAGTCGTAACAACTGTTTTCGCTGGTTGATTTCCTCTATTTTTAACGAAATCCAAAATATCATCTTTCGTTACACGTCCGTCTTTTCCTGAACCTAAAATTTGATCTAACTCAGCCTGAGAAACACCTTCTTCTTTCGCAATAGATTTTACTAAAGGAGAATAAAATTTATCATCTGACGAAGTAATAAGCGTTTCAGTTTTGATTGTTGCAACTTCAGCTTCGATAGATTTTGCTGCATCAGCAATTTCCTGATCGCTATTTGTATCTACTTCTTCTACCGAATCAGCTTGTTCTACAACTCTATCAACAGACAAAATTGCGATAGGCTCACCTACTTTTGCAATTTTGTCTACTGGAACTAAGATTTCTTTTAAAACTCCTGCAACTGGCGAAGGAACATCAGAATCTACTTTATCTGTTGCGATTTCTACAACCGATTCATCTTCACTAATCGAATCGCCAATATTTTTGATCCAATTTGTTACAGTAGCTTCCATTACACCTTCTCCCATAGAAGGTAGAATTAATTTATAGTCAGACATTCTTGTGTTATTTGCTAAATACAAATCTAAACATTTTTTCGATTCAAAAAAATACTGTTAAAAAGATTAATGTATTTTATTTTTAAATTATTCGCATTAATATCATAAATAATTATCAATTTAATAATTGATCTAACATTTATAAGATTATTTTTAATGATTTGATAGTTTTGATTGCATAAAAAAATCCCCCAATCTAAGATTGAGGGACTTTTTGAAATATTAAGAATGATTCTTAAGCTTCGTAAGTTGCAGTACCGTTGTTTACTTGAGGTTCTTTGATTTCACCAAAGCTTTTCTCAAAGTTAGTTACGTTTTCTGCTAACGATTGAGATAATTGTTTTGCTTGTAATGGAGACAAAATAATTCTTGATTTTACTGATGGTCTAGCACCTGGTAAAAATTGAACGAAATCTACAACGAACTCAGATGGTGAGTGGTTGATGATTGCTCCTGTAGCATAAACACCTTGAGCTACTAATTCGTTTAACTCAATGTTTAATCCTTCGTTTTGTTGATTTTCTGACATTATAATTCTTGTTTTGCGTTTATTAATTCCTCGTATTCACGGTTAGATCCTACGATGATGTTTTGATACTCTTTTAATCCAGTTCCGGCAGGAATTAAGTGTCCAACAATAACGTTTTCTTTTAATCCTACTAAACCGTCTACTTTACCAGCTACAGCTGCTTCGTTAAGAACTTTTGTAGTTTCCTGGAACGATGCCGCAGACATGAAAGATTTAGTTTGTAAAGATGCTCTTGTAATACCTTGTAAAACGGCTTCTGCTGTTGCAGGTAAAGCCTCACGAGCTGTCACTAAGTTTTTGTCTTCACGTTTTAATTTAGAGTTTTCGTCACGTAATTCGCGAACTGTGATGATTTGTCCTGGACTTAATGTGTCAGAATCACCAGCATCTTCTACGACTTTCATTCCAAATAAACGATCGTTTTCTTGCATGAAATCGTCTTTGTGCTCTAAACTATCTTCTAAGAATCTTGAATCTCCTGAGTCTACAATACGAACTTTACGTAACATTTGACGTACGATAATTTCGAAGTGTTTGTCATCAATTTTTACCCCTTGTAAACGGTATACATCTTGAATCTCGTTTACTAAGTATTCTTGAACCGCTGTTGGCCCTAAGATTCTTAAAATATCTTCTGGTGTAATTGCTCCATCTGATAAAGGCTCACCTGCACGTACGAAGTCATTTTCTTGAACTAAGATCTGTGCTGATAATTTAACTAAGTAACGACGGATTTCACCATTTTTAGATTCAACGATGATTTCACGGTTACCACGTTTTATTTTACCAAAAGAAACAACTCCATCCATTTCACAAACAACTGCTGGATTAGATGGATTACGAGCCTCTAACAACTCTGTAATACGAGGTAAACCTCCTGTAATATCGCCAGATTTAGCTGACTTACGAGGAATCTTAACTAAGATTTTACCTGCATTAATTTTTTCACCATCATTTACCATTAAGTGTGCACCTACTGGTAAGTTATATGTTTTTTCTTCACCATCAATCGTGATAACTCTTAACGCTGGAACTAATTTTTTATTACGTGATTCAGAAATAACTTTTTCTTGGAATCCTGTTTGCTCATCGATTTCAATTTGGAAAGTTACCCCTTGCTCTAATTGTTCGTATTCGATTTTACCAGTAGATTCTGCGATGATTACCCCGTTATAAGGGTCCCAACTTGCAATCTCTTGACCTTTTTGAACTTTAGCTCCGTTTTTAACAGATAAGATAGTACCATAAGCGATGTTAGTTTGTTGACGAACGTTTCCTAAATCGTCAATTACTTTCATCTCTGTAGAACGAGAAACAACTGTATCTACTTTGTTACCTGCATCATCTGTCGATTCAACAGTACGTAAGTCATCAAACTCAATTGTACCATCAACTTTAGCATTAATTGTATTTTGCTCAGAAACGTTACCCGCAGTACCCCCAACGTGGAAAGTACGTAATGTTAACTGTGTACCAGGCTCACCAATAGATTGCGCAGCAACTACACCAACTGATTCACCTTTCTGAACACCTTTACCTGTAGCTAAGTTGCGTCCGTAACATTTAGCACAAATTCCAGTTTTTGCTTCACATGTTAATGGAGAACGAACTTCTACATTTTCAATACCAGCTGCTTCTAAGGCATCACCAATATCTTCTGTAATAATGTTACCAGCAGAAATGATTAATTCACCATTATCTGGGTTGTAAATATCATTTAATGAAGTACGACCTAATACACGAGAAGATAAACTTTCGATGATTTCTTCTTTTTTCTTAAGTGCAGATACTTCTAAACCTCTTAATGTACCACAATCTTCGTGCATTACGATAACGTCTTGCGCAACGTCAACTAAACGACGAGTCAAGTATCCAGCATCGGCAGTTTTTAAGGCAGTATCGGCAAGACCTTTACGCGCACCGTGCGAAGAAATAAAGTACTCTAAGATAGACAGACCTTCACGGAAGTTAGAGATAATTGGGTTTTCGATGATATCCCCACCAGTAGAACCAGCTTTTTGAGGTTTAGCCATCAATCCACGCATACCTGATAACTGACGAATTTGCTCTTTAGATCCACGTGCTCCAGAATCAAGCATCATGAATACAGAGTTAAATCCTTGTTGATCTTCTGTCATACGTTTCATTACAATTTCTGTTAATGTCGCGTTTGTTGTTGTCCAAACATCAATAACTTGGTTGTAACGTTCGTTATTTGTAATAAGACCCATGTTATAGTTCATCTTAATGTTCTCAACTTGGTTGATCGCACCTGAGATAAGGTCTTTCTTTTGTTCTGGGATTAAGATATCTCCTAATGAGAATGATAAACCACCCTCGAAGGCATTACGGTATCCTAATTGTTTCATATCATCTAAGAAAGCAGCCGTTGTAGGGAAATCTGTAATCTTGATAATTTTATTAATAATTGTACGTAACGATTTTTTCGTTAATACTTCATTAATATAACCTACTTGTTTCGGAACGATTTGGTTGAATAACACACGTCCTACAGAAGTTTCGATTAATTGATTTTCTATCAACTCCTCTCCTACACGAATTGTTCCTTTTACACGAATTGGCGCGTTTAAGTCAACAGCTCCTTCGTTGTATGCAATTTGAACTTCTTCATCTGAATAGAAAGTTAATCCTTCTCCTTTTACTGTAAATTGGTGGTCTGTACGACGAATTTTCGTCATGTAGTAAAGACCTAAAACCATATCCTGAGAAGGTACAGTAATTGGAGAACCATTTGCAGGATTCAAAATATTTTGAGAAGCCAACATTAATAATTGTGCTTCTAAAACAGCTTCTGGTCCTAATGGTAAGTGAACAGCCATCTGGTCACCATCGAAATCGGCATTGAAGGCAGTACACACTAATGGGTGTAAACGAATTGCTTTACCTTCGATTAATTTCGGTTGGAATGCTTGGATACCTAAACGGTGTAACGTAGGGGCACGGTTTAATAAAACTGGATGACCTTTGATTACATTTTCTAAAATATCCCAAACAACTGGCTCTTTTCTATCGATAATTTTCTTAGCCGATTTAACTGTTTTTACAATTCCACGCTCGATTAATTTACGAACTACGAATGGTTTGTATAATTCAGCTGCCATATCTTTTGGTAAACCACATTCGTGTAATTTAAGTGTTGGTCCAACAACAATTACAGAACGAGCAGAATAATCTACACGTTTACCTAATAAGTTTTGACGGAAACGACCTTGTTTACCTTTTAATGAATCAGATAATGATTTTAACGGACGGTTACCATCAGCTTTTACAGCAGATGCTTTACGCGTGTTATCAAATAATGAATCAACCGCTTCTTGTAACATACGTTTTTCATTACGTAAGATTACTTCTGGCGCTTTGATTTCCATTAATCGTTTCAAACGATTGTTACGGATAATTACACGACGATATAAATCATTTAAATCTGATGTTGCAAAACGACCACCATCTAATGGAACTAACGGACGTAATTCTGGTGGAATAACCGGAATAACGCGCATTACCATCCATTCTGGACGGTTTACGTGGTGCATATTTGACTCACGTAACGACTCAACAACTTGTAAACGTTTTAACGCTTCTGTACGACGTTGTTTAGAAGTTTCGTTGTGTGCTTTGTGTCTTAATTCGTAAGATAACTCATCTAAATTGATACGAGATAATAGGTCTTCTAATGCTTCAGCACCCATTTTCGCAACGAATTTATTAGGATCTGTATCTTCTAGATATTGATTCTCGATTGGAAGAGTTTCTAAGATATCTAAATACTCTTCTTCTGATAAGAAATCTAATCTATTTAATTCTTCACCTTCTGGTCCTTTTGCGATACCTGGTTGAATCACTACATATCTTTCATAGTAAATTACCATGTCTAATTTCTTAGATGGTAATCCTAAGATGTAACCAATTTTGTTTGGTAATGAACGGAAATACCAAATATGTGCAATTGGCACAACAAGATTGATGTGTCCAATACGCTCACGACGAACTTTCTTTTCAGTAACTTCAACCCCACAACGGTCACAAACGATACCTTTATAACGGATTCTTTTATATTTTCCGCAGGCACATTCGTAATCTTTTACAGGTCCAAAGATACGCTCACAGAATAACCCGTCACGCTCTGGTTTGTGCGTTCTATAGTTAATCGTTTCAGGTTTTAAAACTTCACCTTTAGATTCTTGAAGAATCGATTCTGGAGAAGCTAACCCGATACGGATTTTTGAGAATTGACTTGTTTTATTTTTTGTTGACATATAGAAATGTATCTAACAATTATATTATTATAACGAAAAAGGTAGAATAATAGGTTGCCCTATTATTCTTCCAAGTTTATGTCTAATCCAAGACCTTGTAATTCATGTAACAATACGTTAAATGATTCTGGAATACCAGGTTCTGGCATTGGCTCTCCTTTTACGATTGCTTCGTAAGTTTTCGCACGTCCAATTACGTCATCCGACTTAACTGTTAAGATTTCGCGTAAGATATTAGATGCACCGAATGCTTCTAATGCCCAAACCTCCATCTCTCCGAAACGTTGTCCACCGAATTGTGCTTTACCTCCTAATGGTTGTTGAGTAATTAATGAGTATGGTCCGATAGAACGCGCGTGCATTTTGTCGTCAACCATGTGTCCTAATTTCAACATGTAAATCACCCCTACAGTAGCTTTTTGATCAAAACGTTCTCCAGTATTACCGTCATATAAATATGTTGTACCGTGTTTTGGAATACCTGCTTCTTCTGTGATGCGATCGATATCAGCGATTTCAGCACCATCGAAGATAGGTGTAGCAAATTTTTGACCCATTTTAAGTCCAGCCCATCCTAATACCGTTTCATAAATCTGACCGATATTCATACGAGATGGTACCCCAAGTGGATTAAGTACGATATTTACTGGCGTTCCGTCTTCTAAGAAAGGCATATCTTCGTCGCGAACGATACGTGCAACAATACCTTTGTTACCGTGACGTCCTGCCATTTTATCCCCTACTCTTAGTTTACGTTTTTTCGCAATGTAGATTTTTGCTAATTTAACGATACCTGCAGGTAACTCGTCTCCAACAGAGATTGTAAATCTTTCGCGGTTAAGTGCTCCTTGTAAATCATTGTACTTAATTTTGTAATTATGTAACAATTCTTTTACTAATTCGTTCTTATCCTCGTCTGTTGTCCAAAGAGACTCTGCTCCAGTTAAATTTAAGAAATCTTCAACATTAGATAAGATTTTTTGTGTGTATTTTACACCTTTCTTGATTACTTCTTCGTTCAAGTCGTTGTAAATACCTTGAGAAGTTTTTCCGTTTAATAAAACGTATAATTTCTCTAATAAAATCTCTCTTAATTCGTTGAATTTAACGTCGTACTCAGCTTCTACACTATCAATAATAGCTTTGTCTTGAGAACGTTTACGTTTATCCTTAATACTACGTGAGAATAATTTTTTGTCGATAACAACACCACGTAATGATGGAGAGGCTTTAAGAGAAGCATCTTTTACATCACCTGCTTTGTCACCAAAGATCGCACGTAATAATTTTTCTTCTGGAGTTGGATCAGATTCTCCTTTTGGAGTAATCTTACCAATCAAGATATCACCAGGTTTTACTTCTGCTCCAATACGGATCATACCGTTTTCGTCTAAGTCTTTTGTAGCCTCTTCCGAAACGTTAGGAATGTCTGAAGTTAATTCTTCCATACCTAATTTTGTATCACGTACATCTAATGAATACTCATCGATGTGGATAGATGTAAACCAGTCTTCGCGAACAGCTTTCTCAGAGATTACAATGGCATCCTCGAAGTTGTATCCTTGCCAAGGCATAAAGGCAACAACCATGTTACGACCAATTGCTAATTCTCCTCCTTCTGTTGCATAACCTTCAGATAAAACTTGTCCTTTCTCTACACGATCACCAACTTTTACAATTGGTTTCAACGTAATTGTAGTTCCTTGATTCGTTTTTCTGAATTTTGTTAAATTATATGTTTTCTCAGCAGTATCGAAGCTTACTAATTCTTCGTCTTCTGAGCGATCATATTTAATTGTTATAATGTCAGCATCAACATAAGTTACTGTACCTTCACGTTCTGCATTTACTAAGATTCTTGAATCTTTTGCAACTTGTTTTTCTAATCCAGTACCTACAATTGGTGCTTGAGGTTTTAATAATGGAACTGCCTGACGCATCATGTTCGATCCCATTAACGCACGGTTGGCGTCATCATGCTCCAAGAAAGGAATTAATGATGCTGAGATAGATGCAATCTGGTTAGGTGCAACGTCAATTAAATCAACTTCTGCTGGCGTTACAACAGGGAAATCCCCATCTTCACGAGCAGTTACACGTTCAGTAGCAATAGTACCATCGTCTGTCATGTCGATATTGGCTTGAGCAATTACTTTTGATTCCTCCTCTTCCGCAGTTAAATAGATTGGTGCTGATTCGACGTCCACTTTTCCATCTTCTACTTTTCTGTACGGTGTTTCGATGAACCCTAAGTTATTAACTTTAGCGAATACACATAATGACGAAATCAAACCAATGTTTGGTCCCTCAGGAGTTTCAATTGGACATAAACGTCCGTAATGAGTGTGGTGTACGTCACGTACCTCGAATCCCGCTCTTTCTCTTGATAAACCTCCAGGTCCTAATGCTGATAAACGACGTTTGTGTGTAATCTCTGATAATGGATTTGTTTGGTCCATGAACTGAGATAACTGGTTCGTTCCGAAGAATGAGTTGATAACAGATGATAATGTTTTAGCATTAATCAAATCGATTGGTGTAAACACCTCGTTGTCACGAACATTCATTCTTTCACGGATAGTTCTAGCCATACGAGCTAAACCTACTCCGAATTGGCTAGCCATTTGCTCACCTACCGTTCTTACACGACGGTTAGATAAGTGGTCGATATCATCCACCTCTGCTTTAGAGTTGATTAATTCGATTAAGTATTTAATAATCGAAATGATATCTTCACGAGTCAATACTTGTACGTCCTCGCTAATGCTTAAGCCTAATTTTTTATTTAATCTGTAACGACCTACTTCACCTAATGAATAACGTTGATCAGAGAAGAATAATTTGTCAATAATTCCTCTTGCTGTTTCCTCATCTGGTGGCTCAGCGTTACGTAATTGTCTATAGATATACTCTACTGCCTCTTTTTCAGTATTAGTAGGGTCTTTTTGTAAAGTATTATGGATAATTCCATAATCAGCAGAATTGATATCTTCTTTGTGTAATAAGATCGTCTTTACACCAGAATCTACGATTTGATCGATGTGATCTTTCTCTAAGATTGTCTCACGGTCTAAGATAATTTCATTACGCTCGATAGATACAACTTCTCCTGTATCTTCATCTACGAAATCCTCGTGCCATGTATTTAATACACGTGCAGCAAGTTTACGACCTACAACTTTCTTTAAATTAGCTTTATTAACTTTTACTTCTTCTGCTAAATCGAAAATTTCTAAGATATCTTTATCTCTTTCGTATCCGATAGCACGTAATAAAGTAGTTAATGGTAACTTTTTCTTACGATCGATGTAAGCGTACATTACGCTGTTGATGTCTGTTGCGAACTCAATCCAAGATCCTTTGAAAGGAATGATACGAGATGAGTACAATTTTGTACCATTCGCGTGGAAAGATTGTCCGAAGAATACCCCAGGAGAACGGTGTAATTGAGATACAATAACACGCTCTGCACCATTAATAATGAATGATCCTGAAGGAGACATATAAGGAATTGTTCCTAAGTATACGTCTTGCACTACAGTTTCGAAATCTTCGTGTTCTTCGTCTGTACAGTACAATTTAAGACGAGCTTTCAATGGTACGCTGTACGTTAATCCTCTTTCGATACACTCATCAATTGTGTAACGTGGTGGATCTACGAAATAATCTAAGAATTCTAAAACAAACTGATTGCGAGTATCCGTAATTGGAAAATTCTCAGCAAATGTTCGGTAAAGACCTTCATTTTTTCGTTGGTCAGGTCTTGTTTCCAACTGGAAAAAATCTTCAAACGATTTGATCTGAATGTCAAGGAAATCTGGGAACTGAGCGACTGCTTTTGCAGAAGAGAAGTTCAATCTTTCTTTTTTCTCAGTCGAGTTGCTTAATGTTGCTTTAGTGGCCAATTTCGAATGAATTTTGGTTTATATAATGACTTTATGCGTAAAAAGGTTTAGACCTAACACGTCCTGTGTTAGGTCCAAACCTATATTTTTGAGTAATAAAAATTACTTCAATTCTACTACTGCACCAGCTTCTTCTAGCTGTTTCTTTAAAGCTTCAGCTTCATCTTTAGAAACTGCTTCTTTAACTGTTGCTGGAGTTGAATCTACTAAATCTTTAGCTTCTTTTAATCCTTTACCAGTTAATTCTTTAACTAATTTAACAACTGCTAATTTAGATGCACCTGCTTCTTTTAAGATTACGTCGAATTCTGATTGCTCTTCAGCAGCTTCACCTGCTCCACCTGCAGCAACAACTACAGCAGCAGCAGCTGGTTCGATTCCGTACTCATCTTTTAAGATTGTAGATAATTCATTAACTTCTAAAACTGTTAAGTTTACTAACTCTTCAGCTAATTTTTTTAAATCTGCCATTTTAATGCTTTTTGTTTTTTAAACTTTTATTTGATATGAGTGTGTCTTATTCTTCTGAAGCTCCTTCTTCTGCTTTTGCAGCGTCTTTGTTCTCTAATTGAGAAACAACAGTTTTGATTGGAGATTGAAGTAACATGATGATGTCTGCGATTAATTCTTCGCGAGATTTCAATGCTACTAATTGTGGTAATTTGTCATCACCTACGAATGTATTATCTTCAATCCAAGCTCCTTTTAAAATAGGTTTTTCAGATTTTTTTCTGAAAGTATCGATTACTTTGGCTGGTGCGTTACCAACTTCAGCAGTCATTAATGCTGTATTTCCTTTTAAAGATCCGTAAAGCTCTTCGAAGTTTTTGTCTTCGATTTGCTCCATAGCTTTCTTTAATAAAGTGTTTTTTACTACGCGTAAAGATACATTGCTTTTGTAGCAAGCTCTTCTTAATTCAGTAGTATTAACAGCGTTTAATCCGTCGATATCTGCTAAGTAGATGATTTTTGCTTCTGCTAATACAGCTTGCAATTCATCTATCATATTTGCTTTATCTTGTTTTGTCATTGCCATAATCTACTAATTTTAAGCGTTTACACTTTTTGGATCTACTGATACACCTACAGATTGAGTTGTAGAAAGCGTGATGCTTTTTACATATGTTCCTTTAGCAGCTGTTGGTTTTAATTTAATTAAAGTTTGAATTAATTCATTCGCATTTTCTTTAATTTTATCAGCATCGAAAGATACTTTACCAACTGCAGCGTGGATGATTCCGTAACGGTCTACTTTGAAGTCGATTTTACCTGCTTTCACTTCAGAAACAGCTTTACCAACTTCTAAAGTTACAGTACCTGATTTTGGGTTAGGCATTAATCCACGAGGTCCTAAAACACGTCCTAATGGCCCTAATTTACCCATAACTGCTGGCATAGTAACGATAACGTCAACATCTGTCCAACCTTCTTTAATTTTTTGTAAGTATTCGTCTAATCCTACATAGTCTGCACCTGCTGCTTTAGCTTCTGCTTCTTTGTCTGGAGTAACTAATGCTAATACTTTTACATCTTTACCTGTTCCGTGTGGTAATGAAACTACACCACGAACCATTTGGTTAGCTTTCTTAGGATCTACACCTAAACGAACTGCTATATCTACAGAAGCATCAAACTTAGCGTAGTTAACTTCCTTTACTAATGATGATGCTTCATCAATAGAGTAAAGTTTGTTTTTTTCTACTTTAGCTAATACTTCTTTTTGTCTTTTTGTTAACTTTGCCATTTCCTAAAATGTTTTAATTATTCTGGAGCTTGCCCACCTTTTACAGTTATACCCATAGAACGTGCAGTTCCAGCAACCATTTTCATAGCAGATTCAACAGTAAAACAGTTCATGTCCGCTAATTTGTCTTCAGCAATAGCTCTAACTTGATCCCAAGTAACAGTACCAACTTTTTGACGGTTAGGTACACCTGAAGCTTTTTTCAATTTCGCAGCTTCCATTAACTGAATAGCAGCTGGTGGAGTTTTAATTACGAAATCGAATGATTTGTCTTGATACACAGTAATAACAACTGGTAACACTGCACCTTGTTTTTCTTGTGTACGTCCATTAAATTGTTTACAAAACTCCATGATGTTAACACCTGCAGCACCTAAAGCTGGCCCTACTGGTGGTGAAGGATTTGCTTGTCCTCCTTTAACTTGAAGTTTTACAACTTTTTCAATTTTTTTTGCCATTTTTTTAATTCTTAAAATTAAGCGTTATGTGGAAGCAGCCTAAATTTCTACTTTTAATTTGTTGATAGATTGATTATGCAATCTTTTCAACTTGGTTAAAACTTAACTCTAGTGGTGTTTTACGTCCGAAGATTAAAACCATCACTTCAAGTTTACGTTTATCTTCAATGATTTTTTCAACTGTTCCGTTGAACCCATTGAATGGTCCGTCGATTACTTTTACAGTTTCTCCTACGATGTAAGATATTCCTAAGTTTGTATCAACGTTTTCTGCTAATTCGTCAACTTTGCCTAACATTCGGTTAACTTCCGATTGTCTCATCGGTACAGGATCACCTCCTTTCGTTGCACTCAAAAAGCTAATTACACCTGATGTATTCTTTACCATGTGAGGAATTTCCCCTACAAGTTCGGCTTCTATCATGATGTAACCAGGAAAGTGTACTTTTTCCTTTTGATATTTTTTACCGTTACGGATTTGAATCACTTTTTCCATAGGAACAACAATTTGTCCTACATAATCATTCAAATTTTGGTACTGAATTTCTCTTTCAATATAATCCTTAACTTTCAGCTCTTGTCCAGCTACAGTCTTGATTACATACCATTTCTTTTCACTCATGATTCTAATTACTAAACGGGATATTTTACAAACTAAAAAGCGCCGTAGATAAAGTTAAGCACTTGTGTGAATAATGTATCTACCGCATATAAAAATATAGCTAACAAAACTGTAGCTATTGCAACAATAATTGTGTCTCTTTGTAGATCTGAGAATGATGGCCATGTAACATGATCTTTAAATTCTACAAAGGAATCTTTAAAATATTGTACGACTTTCATATCGTTTTCATTTAGCACGGGCACAAGGATTCGAACCCTGATCAACGGTTTTGGAGACCGCTATTCTACCATTGAACTATGCCCGTAGATAAAAAGAGTGGTAATCATTGAAGATTACCACATCTTCTATATTATATTTTGACTAATTAGTCTAAAATTTCAGTTACCTGACCAGCACCAACTGTACGTCCACCTTCACGGATTGCGAAACGTAAACCTTCGTTTAATGCGATTGGTTGTAATAATTCAACTGTAATAGTTAAGTTATCTCCTGGTAAAACCATCTCAACTCCTTCTGGTAAGTTGATTTCCCCTGTTACGTCAGTTGTACGTACGTAGAACTGTGGACGGTAACGGTTGTGGAATGGAGTGTGACGACCACCTTCTTCTTTAGTTAAGATATAAACCTCAGCTTTGAATTTTTTGTGTGGTTTAACAGATCCTTGTTTTGCGATAACCATACCACGACGGATGTCAGTTTTATCAACACCACGTAATAATAAACCTACGTTATCACCAGCTTCACCTCTATCTAAGATTTTACGGAACATTTCAACACCTGTTACAGTAGAAGTTAATTTTTCTTCTCCCATACCAACGATGTCAACTGGATCCCCAGAGTTAATTACACCAGCCTCGATACGTCCTGTAGCAACAGTACCACGACCTGTAATAGAGAATACATCCTCTACTGGCATTAAGAACGGTTTATCTTGATCACGAACTGGTTGCTCAATCCACTCATCAACATTGTTCATTAAGTTCAATACAGTTTCAACCCATTGAGGCTCACCGTTTAATGCACCTAAAGCAGATCCTTGGATAACTGGAGTGTTATCTCCGTCATATTCGTAAGAAGATAATAAATCTCTTACTTCCATTTCTACTAACTCTAATAACTCAGCATCGTCAACCATATCAACTTTGTTTAAGAAAACAACGATACGAGGAACGTTTACTTGGCGACATAATAAGATGTGCTCACGAGTTTGAGGCATTGGACCATCAGTAGCAGCTACTACTAAGATACCACCATCCATTTGAGCAGCTCCTGTAACCATGTTTTTTACGTAATCCGCGTGACCTGGACAGTCAACGTGTGCGTAGTGACGGTTAGCAGTTTCATACTCTACGTGAGATGTATTAATTGTAATACCACGCTCTTTTTCTTCTGGAGCATTATCGATTTGATCGAAAGCTTTTGCTTCTGAATAACCAGCATCAGCTAATACTTTAGTAATCGCTGCAGTCAAAGTTGTTTTACCGTGGTCAACGTGACCAATAGTACCAATATTTAAGTGCGGCTTATTACGGTTGAAAGTTTCCTTTGCCATTTTACTTTTTATTAATTTCTATTGTTATACTTAAATTAAAAAAATAACTTTAAATTATTTTCAAGTGTAAAAATACACTTTTTGATTTATATAAAGATATTAATTTTTGACTCGCGTTAACCTTGGTTTAAATGAGTTTCAACAACTACTTAAAAGATTAACTACACTGGACGAACCAGAATTTGAGCGGGAAACGGGACTCGAACCCGCAACATTCAGCTTGGAAGGCTGACGCTCTACCAATTGAGCTATTCCCGCATTCACTTCTAAAAAGCTTTGCAAATTTAAAGATTAAATCCTAAACCACAAAAAATTTTAAAAATTAAATTTGTGGGGAGAGCAGGATTCGAACCTGCGAAGGTTACCCAACGGATTTACAGTCCGTCCTCGTTGGCCGCTTGAGTATCTCCCCGCCTTACTTTTTTTGTTCTTCTAAAAACTTTGAGCCGATAGAGGGACTCGAACCCACGACCTGCTGATTACAAATCAGCTGCTCTAGCCAGCTGAGCTACATCGGCATTTTTGTTTTTAAAAGCGTTATTTAAAAGAACAGTCCGTTAAATATGTTTGTTTAACGGACTGCAAATTTACGTTGTTTTTTGAATTAACCAAATTTTTAGGTTCTTTTTTTAGTCAATTCCCTATTTTTTATCTTTCGCTAATTTTTTCTTTTTTTCTGATAATTAATTTTTTTAATGTATCTACCGCTAAATCAATACATTCTTCAAAAGATTGTCCTGTTTTACTTACAACAATATCATCTCCTGGTACTTCTAACTTAATATCAACTGTCTTGTTATTTTTTTCTGCAGTATTCTCTAATTTAAAAGAAACATTCGCTGCAATGATTTTGTCTGACAAAGTTTCTAATTTTTCTAATTTTTTCTCTAAATACTCCTCTAAACCTGGTTTAGTATTGAAGTTTACTGCTTGAAAGTTAATTGTCATAATTACTCTTTTTTGTTCTCACGCGGGTGAGCTTTGTTAAACACTTTTTTTAAATTTTCTATACTCCCATGTGTATAAATTTGAGTCGATGACAAACTTGAATGCCCTAAAATATCTTTTACTGCATTCAGATCTGCTCCTGAATCTAACATATGAGTCGCAAATGAATGCCTCAACATATGAGGACTTTTTTTATGTTTTACACTTATAAGACTAAGATAGTATTTTACTTTCGAATAAACAAGATTATCGTACAAAGGTTTTCCTTTTTCTGTTACAAAAACATTCGTACATTGTAAAGTAATTTCGTTATGTTTTCTAGTGTTATAATTCGCCAAATCCTCTAACAGAAAGGTAGAAATAGGAATTATGCGTTCTTTATTTCTTTTTCCAAGAACTTTTATAGAAAGTGTATTCGGATCGATATCATTTTCTTTCAAACCAATTAATTCGGCACGTCGAATTCCTGTTTGATACATTACATCAATCATTAATCGATCACGTAAACCTTCGAATGTGTCAGGGAAAAATTCATCATTATTCAACAAATCATTCAATTCTGCTTCTGTAAAAGGTACTAAAACTTGTTTATTTTGTTTAAGTGAATGAATTTGCTCGATTGGATTAATGGAAAGATGATTTTCTTTGACCAAATATTTATAAAACGTTCGTAAAGCGCTTAATTTGCGATTAACTGTTTTCTCAGACTTTTCTAATTCTGATAAATGCATCACAAATGCACGAATATGATTTTTTGTTGCAAGTTGTATTTCTGACGAATTTTCTTCTTGTTGATAGAACTCAACAAAATCGTCCAAATCTCTTTTGTAGCTAGTAATTGTTAGCGTAGAATAGTTTTTCTCGAGCGCTAAATAATCTAAGAATAGTTGAATAAATTCCATAAAAAAACCTATTCATCAAAGTTACAACTTTAACAAATAGGTCAACAGAAATTAATTTCTTTATATCGTTTAAAACGGCAATTTATGCTTCCTCCTTTTCGATTAAGGCTTGTTTGTAGATTGCTCTACTCATCTTAATTCTATTTGTAACAGAAGGTTTTGTAAATTGTTGACGTGCTCTTAACTGACGTACAACACCTGTTTTATCAAATTTTCTTTTGTATTTTTTTAGAGCTCTTTCGATTGACTCTCCGTCTTTTACTGGTATAATCAACATAATTTTATCTATTTCTTTTTGAGATGGCAAATATACAACTCTTTAGTTATTAAACAAATCGTTTTGTATTAATCTTTCAAAATATTTCTTCCAATCACTAATTTTTGGATCTCAGTTGTTCCTTCACCGATTGTACACAACTTAGAATCACGGTAGAATTTCTCTACTGGAAAATCTTTTGTATATCCGTATCCACCAAATATTTGAACTGCTTCATTCGAGATTTTAACACACGCTTCCGATGCATAATATTTTGCCATTGCACCTTCTGTCGTCATTGGTTTTTTATGATTTTTTAAATAAGATGCTTTACGAATTAATAATTCTGAAGCTTCGATTTCTGTAATCATTTCAGCCAATTTAAAGTTAATTGCTTGGAAATTTGCAATTGCAGTTCCAAATTGATGACGCTCTTGTGCATATTTCAATGCTGCTTTATAAGCTCCTTTCGCAATTCCTAAAGATAAAGCTGCGATCGAGATACGACCACCATCTAAAATCTTAAGTGCTTGCTTGAAACCATCACCAACATTTCCTAAACGATTTGCATCCGAAACACGTACGTTATCGAAGATTAACTCTGCCGTTTCCGAAGCACGCATTCCTAATTTATTTTCTTTTTTACCCGATGTAAAACCTGGCGTTCCTTTTTCTATTACAAAAGCTGTCGCGTTATTTTTAGCTCCTTTCTCTCCTGTTCTTGTCATCACAACCGCAACATCACCAGAAATTGCATGTGTAATAAAGTTTTTTGCTCCATTAATCACCCATTCATCACCATCTTTTACAGCTGTTGTAGACATTCCTCCAGCATCAGATCCTGTGTTGTGCTCTGTTAATCCCCAAGCACCAATCCATTCTGCTGTTGCTAATTTTGGTAACCAACGTTGTTTTTGTTCTTCGTTTCCGAATTCTAAAATATGATTTGTACAAAGTGAATTATGTGCCGCTACAGACAAACCGATAGAAGGATCAACTTGTGAAATTTCATCTACAATTGATACATATTCATCATATGATAAACCACTTCCACCATATTCTTCTGGAACAACGATTCCCATGAAGCCCATTTTTCCAAGTTCTTTGAAAACTTCAACTGGAAAAGTTTGAGCTTCATCCCACTCCATTATATTCGGTTGAATGTATTGTTTTGCAAAATCTCTTGCCGATTGCGCGATTAATGATAAATTTTCATTTTCTAAGAAATCCATTTTTTTGAGTTTTTTTGTTTTTTTATGACTTTCCTCCAAAAGTAATAAATTTCTATTAAGTGAAAAGTTTTTCTTTTACGATTATTTTTACTCATTAAAAATAATTGACTATCAGCGTGTTTAAGTTAATAATATCTTTAAAAAAAACAAATGTTTAAAGTCATTTTCGGAAATGATATTTGACATTTTAATTCGGATAAATTAATCCGAGTTTTGTTTCGAAAAATAAAATAAACATTATGAAAAAAGGACTATTAATATTAGGAGCAATTTTTACATCAGCAATTTCATTTGGACAAGAGACTGGCGAATTACATATGCGTGTAAGAGCAACTGGTGTAGTTCCTATGGAAGATGCTAAAATAGAAGCAATAGGTGGAAATGTAGCAGTTACAAACAATCTTATTCCAGAAATCGACTTTACTTATTATATTACAAAAAATATCGCAGCCGAATTAATTTTAGGAACATCTAAACACGAAGTTGTAGCGGTAAATACTGCATTAGGAAATTTAGATTTGGGACGAGTAATGTTGTTACCTCCAACTCTTAATGTACAATATCATTTGTATCCAACCAAAAACCTAAAACCTTATGTTGGTGCAGGAATTAATTATACAATCTTCTATGATCAAGGGCAAGGAAAAGGTAGAAACGCAGCTGTAACTAGTGTAGATTACAAAAACAATGTGGGTTTCGGATTTCAATTAGGATTTGATTACAAAATCAATGATAAATTATACTGGAACGTAGATGTTAAAAAATTGTACTTGAATACTGACGTTACAGTTGGTGCAGCTTTAGACAAACAAGTTTATGTACCAGCAGATGTAGATCTTAATCCTTGGTTAATCAGTACTGGTATTGGTTTCAAACTATTCTAAAATCGACCTTTTATATATATTATGATTTTTTATTAACCAACTAAAAGATCAAAAAGAGAAGCAATTGCTTCTCTTTTTTTATTTAATATAATTTATTTTTACTCCTCCACTCTTTTATCTTCGATGTGATTTGTTCGAAAATATTCTCGAACCGAAACAAAAGTAGGCTCTATATGCACTAATACATCTTTTACTTGTGGCATTTTAGCTTGTACAGCATCTTTCAGATCATGACTAATTTTATGTCCTTCCACCACCGAAATCGTTCCATCGACTATTGCATGTAAATCGACATAATAATTCATTCCATTCTTACGCACATTACATTTTTCAGTCGCCATAACACCCGGAACATGCGAAGCGATTTCTCTAATTTGTTCAATTTCATTTTCGTACAATTGCTCATCCATAATTTCTCCCAACGCAGGTCGAAGGATTTTGTACGCATTATATAAAATAAAACTTGATGCAAAAAGTGCTGCAACATCATCTGCTGCCTCCCAACCTGGTCCCATTACCAATGAAATCGAAATTCCGATAAACGCCATTAACGATGTAATTGCGTCCGAACGATGATGCCAAGCATCTGCTTTTAGAGAAGAACTATTGGTTTCAACACTTTTTCGCATTACATACTGAAACGATAATTCTTTGAATAAAATAATTCCTCCAAGAACTAATAAGGTAAATGGTTTGGGCTGATGATGTGGTGTAATAATATTGTTAATACTTTCTTTTGCAATGATAATCGCAGAAACAATAAGGAAAGTAACCACTAAAAATGTGATTAACGCTTCTGCTTTTCCGTGTCCATAAGGATGATTTTCATCTGCAGGTTTTGCAGAATACTTTAATCCAAAGAAAACAAATATAGAAGAAAAAACATCTGCCGAAGACTCGATTGCATCTGCAATAAGTGCGTAAGAATTCCCAAAATAACCAGCCAAAAACTTAATTCCAGCCAAAGAAGCGTTTCCTACAATACTAAAAATTGAAGCTTTGATTGCTTTTTCCGAATTATCATTCATACCAAAAAAATAAGCCCTACAAATGTAAGGCTTATTCTAATTTTATATCTCGAAAATATTATTTTTCTAAGAATGGGTATTTGTAATCTTTAGCAGGAACAAATGTTTCTTTAATTGTTTGAACAGAAGTCCAACGTAACAAGTTCATTGCAGAACCTGCTTTATCATTTGTACCAGAAGCACGTGCTCCACCAAATGGTTGTTGTCCTACAACTGCTCCTGTTGGTTTATCGTTGATGTAGAAATTTCCACAAGCATTTTTCAATGCTTTAGCAGCTAATTCTACAGCAGCACGATCTTTCGCGAAGATTGATCCTGTTAATGCGTAAGCAGAAGTTTCGTCAACTAATTTTAAAGTTGCTTCAAATTCATTTTCATCATAAACATAAACTGATAATACAGGTCCGAAGATTTCTTCTACCATTGATTCATATTTAGGATTCGTTGCTTTGATAACTGTTGGTTGAACAAAATATCCAACTGAATCATCATAAGTACCACCGATTACAACTTCAGCTTCAGAAGATGCTTGTGCACGATCGATATATGCTTTAGATTTTTCGAAAGAGTTTTTATCGATAACCGCTGTCATGAAATTAGAGAAATCCTCTGGAGATCCTAATCTAACAGTTGCTAACATTTCTTTCATTTGTTTCTCAACTTCGTTCCATAAGTTAGATGGAATATAAGCACGAGAAGCAGCAGAACATTTTTGTCCTTGGTATTCAAATGCTCCACGAACTAAACCTACAGCAACTTCTGTTGGACAAGCTGATTTGTGAACCATTACGAAATCTTTTCCTCCTGTTTCTCCTACGATACGTGGATAAGTTCTGTAATTGTTGATGTTATCTCCAATTTGTTTCCATAAAGTATTGAAAACTTTTGTAGAACCTGTGAAGTGTAAACCTGCGAAATCTTTGTGTTCTAAAACTGTTTTTGCAGTTTCTGCTCCATCAGTTAAGATCATGTTGATTACACCATCTGGTAAACCAGCTTTTTTGAACACTTCCATTGTTACTTTAGCAGCTAAAGTTTGTTTATCAGAAGGTTTCCAAACTACAACGTTCCCCATCAAAGCCATACAAGATGGTAAGTTACCAGCGATTGCAGTAAAATTGAATGGAGTAATTGCGAAAGTAAATCCTTCTAATGGACGATAATCTACACGATTCCAAATTCCAGGAGAAGAAATTGGTTGATCTGCATAAATTTCTGTCATGTATTGTACATTGAAACGTAAAAAGTCAATCAACTCACAAGCTGAATCAATTTCTGCTTGCATTGCATTTTTAGATTGACCAATCATTGTTGCAGCATTTATTTTTGCACGGTAAGGACCAGCAATCAAATCTGCAGCTTTCAAGAAAATTGCCGCTCTATCTTCCCAAGGCATTGCAACCCAAGCTTCTTTTGCAGCTAAAGCTGTATCAATCGCTTTTCTTACATCATCTTGTGTTCCTTCGTGGAAATAACCAACAACTTTTTGGTGGTCATGTGGAGGACGAATTTCTTTTTTATTTCCTGAAAAAATTTCTTCAGAACCAATGTATTGAGGAACTTCAGTTACCTCGTTAAACATTTTTTTGTAAGCGTCTAATAATTGCGCACGCTCTGGTGTTCCAGGAGCATATGATTTTACCTCTTCGTTAACAGCGTGAGGAATTTGAGCAAATGATTTTGACATTTTGATTATTTTGTTTGTTTATACTTTTCAAAGTTCAAATTTAAGAAAAATAAATGGAAATGTTTCAGTTCAGATAATTAAGTCTTTTATCACTTTAGACATAAAATCATCCATTATTCTTCCTTTTTATTTTCTTTTTTATCTTTTGTATGAAGAATTTGATTTTCGATATTTTCTAAATACTGGATTTGCATTTCCTGTATTTCTAATAATTTCTTATTCTGATGAACCAATAAATGATCTATTTTTTCGCTTAATAATTTTATTTCCAGTTCGGCTTTCAAATTAATTTTATAATCATGTTCGGCTCTATCACGGTCTTTATCTTCTTGACGATTTTGACTCATCATAATAATTGGAGCTTGTATTGCTGCTAAACAAGACAAAATCAAATTGAGTAAAATAAATGGATAGGGATCAAAACCTTTGTTGTGCAACATCCAAAAATTAAGAAACATCCAAACCAATAAGAAAATAAAAAACGAAATAATAAATGTCCAACTTCCTCCAAAAGACGCTACTTTATCTGCGATTCTATCGCCTGTTGTCAATGGCTTTGATGTATTTTCTTTTATATTTTCGGAAAGAATAGAATTATCACGAATTGCTTCTACAACATCTTGATCCAATTTTTCCATTTCACCTTTTTCTTGCGAAATCAAATTTGCAAAAAATTGACGACGATATTTGTTCAATATTTTTATCGAAACATAATCTTCTTCGGTAATTGCTGGATAATCTTGCTCAATCAATTTAAAAATCTCTTGCTGAATTTCTTTTCCTTTTACAGCTTCGTAGCGATTAATTGGTTCTTGAGTTACAAAACATTTCATAATAATCTATTTTAGTCAAAAATCACATCACAAAAAACGCTCCTAAAATTAGAAGCGTTTTAATTATTAAAAGTTATTTGTGTAATAATCGAAATATTTACAATTTGATTTTATTTCTTGATATGTTTTCGTGTCCGAATATTGTTTCAAATTTTTAAAATTAGAACGATAATTTGCCACTTTAAACGCTAAAATTTTATCTTCGTTGTCATATTGATTTTCGTACAAACGCTTCAACACAGGATCTTTTGCATTATAAAATCTTCCTTGTTCATTCTTAGACAATGCAAATAAAATTTGCGCTTTCATTTCTTTGTCTTTTGTCGAATCAAAAGCTTTTTTCAAATAATTTTCTGACGGCGTAAAATTATCTACGTAGTTTCCACCCCAACCGAAACTTTTGTAAAAGAAGTTGCTTGTCGCTTCATATTGATCACCATAATTATTAAATTTTGGTCCATTATCATTGTTTCGATCAAATGTCAACAAATAACGATAATAGCCTAAAGTCGTCGTATTGTAAAAGAAATTCCCCAACAAATAATTCGCTTTTGCAGCTTCTTCGGTATTCTTCTTTGCTATTTTATTCAATTCAATCATCGCATTTGTCAATTCTAATTTTGACATTTTTGGTTTGATAAATTTAAATTCATTCAAATAAGGAGTTGCGATCACTTGATTTTCGTCACAATTAAAACATTCAATCTTATTATATCCAAAGATTTTATTCGGAATATTATGATAACCATCAAACTGATTTTCTACCCAAGTTTTGCTTTCTTTTTCTGTTGTATAATCGTAATCATAAACAAAATAAGCACTTTCTGACGTGTGATATTTTTGATCAATCTTCTCAAATTCTTTTTTCGCCAAATCAAATTTCATTTCGCCTAAATACAATGTTCCTTTGAAATCGGCTAAATAATCTGATAATTTAAACTGAATTTCTTTTGATTTTTCTGTTCTCCAATCCCATGAACTCGATTTTACTTTTGCATTAATCAAATATTTTTCGAAAGCTGTTTTATTCGATTTTTTATCCAATTTATCTAAATCATTGATAATCGCCCAATCTGGATTTGAACCTAATTGTGTAATTTCATTATGAATCAAAAATGCTTTTCCTTTGTCACCTTGCAAAAAATATCGATTTGCTAAAACATCTAAAATCACATTTTTCAAGTTCATTTTTTGATCATCTTCATCCGAATAACCATAGACATCTTCTGGTAATTTTGGATATTCATAATTCAAAATCGACGCATATTTTTGCATCAATTGATTCTCAAAACTATCTGTAATTTTCTTTTGTTCGAAAATTTCTAATAAAATTTCAATCACTTTTTTCTGTTGTTGAAATTCTTTCGAAGTTGAATTTACTTTGGTTAAATACGTTTTTGTTTCCGCAAAATTTTTGTTCAATAAATTCAAATATGCCACCGATAATTTCCAATATTCTTTGTCGTCAGCTTTTATCGCTTGTGATTTTGCCAGAGCAATCAATTCATTAATCTGAACTTCATCTTTTGAATCTTCGGGGTTACTGTAATAATTGCCATTTGTTTTTACAGGTAAATATAAATCTGTATATTTTTTTCGTTCTTGAGAAGAATTCCAATAATAATCTTCAGGATTTTGTTGCAAATATTCGCGTTCAATTAAATTAATAGAACGTGCAAATAAAATTCTCGCTTGTGGCGCATTTACATCATTCGCAATAATTTTTTTCGCAGGAGCTAACGGATTCGAAAAATCATTATAACCAATCAATAAATACAAATCATTTTTTTCTTGAATCGTTTTGGCATTGGCTAACATTTTCTCATAATTCAAATCTTCTGTCACGCGCATCGATTGATAAGCACTCATTTTTCGATCATTCGAATGAGAAAAAACTTCGAAAAAGTCATAATTCGCCTGAATATAATTTCCAAGTGCACGCTCCGCTCCACCTTTTTGATCTAACGCATAATAATACATCGAATTTTTGAGTCCTTGCGACGCCACATACATATTAAAATAATTGATAGCGTCTTTATATTCGTGGAAATAATGCGCAAAACGCACCAATTGATAACCGTAACGAACTTTTAATTCTTTGTCCGTTTCTGCATTCCAACTTTTCTTTAGAACCTCAAGAACTTTTCTATAGTTTAGATTATTGACATTTTTTTCTGGACGATCTACATACGACCATTCACCATTATCGATATAATAAAAAGCCATATAAGGCTCTAAATACTTGGCATACGACAAGTAAAGTAAACTTTGCTTATTCTTTTTTACCCAATCTGTTGTCGCAAAATTATAGTTCGTATTGGACGATTTTCCATTCTTTACCATCAAATCAATTTCTTGTTTCGATACTTTAAAAACCAACTCAAACGCTTGCTGATAGCTAATTCCTAACGTTTTTTGCCAATCCAAAATATTCTCATTCTTTTGATTTGCATCCATCGTATAATATGGATTATCCAACGTCATCAAAAATGGCTGATATTGCGGCGCTTCGCTTAAAGTTTGCGAAAAAAGATTGTAGTAATAATAATCTTCTCCACCTCCATCAGCACACGCAAATACTTTGGTTAAACCAAAAGTTAAGCATAAAGTAAGTACTATTTTTTTCATAATTGTGTTGGTATTGTTTTCAAAAATTTTGAGTCTAAATGATAATAAATCAAGCGATAATTGTAAGATAATTTTGTATCGATAAATGATTTTGTTTCAACTAATAATTCGGGAGAAATCCTTTCAACTTTTATTGTAAAACCTTTACTCACATAAAAATTTCGAACAAAAAAATCATCTTCCACTTCATAAAATCCATTTCTGATTTTCTTTACAGGTTTTCCTATCAAATCTTGCTCCGAAAAAGAATTGATTAATTTTATTTTTCCTTGATGATTTGTCAAAATTGCCCACGAATAAATTGGCAAAGCAACATCTAATTTGATTGGATAATCGTTTAAATACTTCAAATAATCTTTTGCTATTTTCAAATCTAAAATCGAATTATTTTCAGATTGATCGGTTGGATTTTCGGTTGCATAACACATCAAAACCATTTTATCCAAAGGCGGAACTCCTTCTTGTTCTTTAAATTTAACTTGATGCAAACGCAAAGTTGCCGAAAGTTTTTTGCCCGAAATATGTTTCAATTCCGACAAAAACATAAAATAATTTTCGCGCGTAGATTTCGTCCAATCACAATCTATCTGAATTTCATTGAAGTTTTTCAGATTTCCTCTTTCAGCCGTTTCACTCAAAAAATTATAGATATCTTTTGCTAAAATTTTGACTTGATCTTTGGATGTATTCAGAAAAGTTTGATTGGTAATAAAAACCGTCGGAATATAATTGACATTGAGCTTCGTTGCATCAAAATTCTGAATAATTCCAACTGGAGAAATTTTATTCAACTTTTTATCCACATCAAAAAAACGAACATAAATATTTTCCACTTTTAGTGAATCAACCGCTTTTTTCTCTGTTTCATTCACCGAATAATTACTTCGCCAATAATAAAAATCAATTGGTGATTTTTTGGTTTCAGAAGTACATCCAACCAAACTAATTATCATAAACAGTATTAAAAATCTAAATAAAAATTTCATACTCAAATTTAACTCAAAATCTATAAATCACAATCGATGAAAATAGTGAGATTTTATCAAATTAATTGTCGAAATTTATCCTTCATAATATTTAACTTGATTAAACTTTTTAAAAAATCACCACATAGATACATAGAAATAGTTAAATACCCGTTGTGCATTTTAAATAATTTGAGTTTTT